>NZ_JAGGQX010000089.1:0-38662 GCF_018613095.1 Bacillus sp. ISL-75 | reverse complement strand
AATGCGCCGCGGGCCCATCTGTAAGTGTCAGCCGAAACCGACTTTCAGCTTTTCCTCATGAGAGGAAAAGGATTATCCGGTATTAGCACCGGTTTCCCGGTGTTATCCCAGTCTTACAGGCAGGTTGCCCACGTGTTACTCACCCGTCCGCCGCTAACCAACAGGAGCAAGCTCCTGTTGGTTCGCTCGACTTGCATGTATTAGGCACGCCGCCAGCGTTCGTCCTGAGCCAGGATCAAACTCTCCAAGAAAGTTGATTAGCTCATTTTGTTACGTTGGCTTAGTTTCTTAATTGAAACTAAAATTTTTGTTTGTTTGCACGATTTTGTTTGTTTAGTTTTCAAAGAACAAGCTCGTTACTTCGTTTGAAGCAACTTTATAACTATAACACCTCAGCAATTCGTTGTCAACCAATTTATCAAATGTTTATACCACCAACAAGTTATTAACTCGTCAATAACGACTGCTTTAATATACTACCATCTAGTTTAAACAACGTCAATAAAAATTTCAAATAAAATTAACTATATCCACTTTCTTCTATTAATAAGTAAAAAGCCGATCCAAACATTTGGACCGGCTCCCAATTTACTTAGTAATCTTGATGATACCTTCTTGCTTCAACTCCACTTGACCTTGCTTATTGATAACAATTTTTTCGCCTTCAGCTAAGTTCGTGAAGACAATCGGTGTGATTGTGGATGTTGCATGTTCTTTAATGTAATTTAAATCAACTTTTAATAACGGCTGTCCTTGTTCGACAATGTCATTTTCTGAAACTAATGTCTCAAATCCTTGGCCTTTTAAATTAACAGTATCAATACCCACATGAATTAGTATTTCACGACCAGTATCAGATAAAATACCAATTGCATGTTTTGTTGGGAATAGGTTTACGATTTTTCCATTGACTGGTGAAACAATTGTTCCTTCTGCCGGTACAATCGCAAAGCCATCGCCCATCATTTTTCCAGCAAACACCTGATCCGGCACTTCGGTAATCGGCTTGATTTCCCCTTTTATCGGTGCTGCAAATACTTCATTTTCACGCGCTTTTTGAAGTGCATCTGAATTAGTGGCCTCGTTCTGTTGTTCTGCACCTTTTTCTGGTGTAGCAACAGAAGTCGTACGAGGTCGCTTACCTGACATGATATCTTTCATTTGTCCTTTGATTGTTTCAGAGCGTGGTCCAAAAATCGCTTGAATGTTATTACCTACTTCAAGGACACCCGCAGCTCCAAGTTTTTTCAGTTGGGCTTTATCAACGTTTTTACTATCATTAACCGATACACGAAGACGTGTAATACAAGCATCTAAATGAGCAATATTTTCCTTACCGCCCATGGCATCTAAAATATTAGTTGCTAAATCACCTGAGCCTGCTTTGCCTGTCGGCGCTTGGCTATCATCTTCTTCTTCTAACTCACGACCTGGTGTTTTTAAATTCCATTTGCGGATCGCGAAACGGAAACCGAAGTAATAAATCAATGCAAAAACTAGACCTACTGGAATGACGATCCACGCATTTGTTTGTGGGTTGATTAAACCGAATAGAACATAGTCAATTAATCCACCAGAGAATGTCATCCCGATTTTTACATTTAATAAGTGCATTGTCATAAAGGATAATCCCGCAAAAATTGCGTGGATTCCAAATAATACTGGAGCAACAAACAAGAATGAGAACTCAATTGGTTCTGTAATACCTGTTAGGAAAGAAGTTAACGCTGCAGAAGCCATCAATCCCCCTACAATCGCTTTCTTTTCTGGTCGAGCTTCATGGTAAATAGCAAGTGCTGCTGCAGGAAGTCCAAACATCATAAACGGATATTTACCTGTTGTGAATGTTCCAGCAGTTAGGTGTTGAACACCATCTTTAATTTGTGCCATAAAAATAGGCTGATCACCGCGGACTAGTTTGCCAGCTGCATCTGTATAGCTGCCAAATTCATACCAGAATGGCGCATAGAAAATATGATGCAGTCCAAATGGAATTAATGAACGTTCAATCACTCCAAAAATAAAAGCAGCAACAGTTCTATTTGCATCAACCATATTTGTTGAGAAAGTATTTAAGCCTGTTTGAACCCACGGCCAAATAAAAATCATTAATAAACCTAAGACAACTGAACTTGCAGCAGTAGCAATTGGAACGAATCGCTTTCCAGCAAAAAATCCTAAATAGGATGGTAATTCAATTTCAAAAAATTTGTTATACATATAAGCGGCAATTAGACCGACTATAATTCCTCCAAATACACCGGTTTGAAGTGTTGGTATCCCTAAAACAGAAGCATAGCTTTGTGGATTAGCCTTTAATGCGTTAGCATCAATTCCTAATGCCGTACCCATCGTGGCATTCATAATTAGGAAGCCTACAATAGCTGCAAGTCCAGCAACGCCTTCTCCTCCGGCAAGTCCAATAGCTGTTCCAACAGCAAATAATAGGGGCAGGTTTCCGAATATTACACTACCTGCCTGTTCCATGATCTTCGCAACCATCGCGATCCCACTATTATCTAAGAACGGGGCGAGGTCAATTAATGTTGGGTTTTGAAGTGCATTACCAACTGCTAATAATATCCCGGCAGCAGGCAAAATCGCTACTGGTAGCATAAGTGCTTTACCGACTTTCTGTAAAACACCAAAAGCATTTTTAAACATAAAAAATACCTCCTAATTTTTTGTTCGGCTCATAAAGCGGTTACATTATCCACAAGAAATACAATAAAAAAGGCATGAGTAAAAAAATCCAATTGAATGAAACTATGGGTATAGATTACCCCATTAACTTCATTTCAATTAAACTTTTTACTCATGCCTGATCGAATCAGTAACACGTAAAAAAATAAGTGCTATTTAAATTTTTTTTGAAGTCGCTGCAAATGCATTGTTAAATATACTGCTTCTGCATCAAAGACTTTCAATTTTAATGATTGTTGCATCACTTTAATGAGCTTCCATGAGAGATTATAACATACTGGATATTCATCTTTCAATAGGGAAGCGATTTTTTCTGGTTCATCGACTTTTTCACCTTTAACTACTCTATCAATGGCAAAGCGAAGGTGACGAACAAGTCTCATATAATCGATTCCTTCTTTATCTATCTCTATTTCAAGCTGTTCTTCTACCATATCAACCAATCTGCTGACTAGTTGTGAATGTTGATTTACATCCGAAAGATTCTTATTTGTTAGCGCACTATGAATATGCAGGGCGATAAATCCTATTTCACCAATTGGAAGGCTAATTCCTGTCTTATCTTTAATAAGCTCCACGACATCTTTTGCCACTTCATACTCATGACGATAAAGCGCTTTCGTCTCCACCAAAAATGGATTTTTCAATTCCATCCCTTGCGAGATCCTCGTTAAAGCAAACATAAGATGGTCCGTTAACGCCACATGGATATGTTCGTTTAACATCGAATTTGTTCGTTGCTTGATTAATTCAATGGAGGCTATGATTACCTCTAAGTATTCATTATCGATAAAAGGAAGCAATTTTATATAATTTTCTTGTTCCTTTTCATTTTTTAAGACAAAAAGTTTTTCCACTGAATCTGTTTCGATATAGTCCCCGTGCTTGCGATTAAAGCCAAGTCCTTTCCCAATCAAAACAACTTCTCCATAGGAAGGGTGTTCAGCAATTAAAACATTATTATTTAAAACCTTTTCAATCAGCAGTTCTGCCATACCCAATTCCCCATTTCTACCTTTTAACCTATTAATTACAGGATAAAAGAGAGAAAACAGGAAGTCAACGACAAAGTTCGACAGCTACATGAACTTATGAAAGTAATTTATTCAAATTTCTTCCCTCTCAACCCGATAAAAAAGAACTGTGGCAGCCCACAGTTCCTTTTGACTTATTTTAAGAAAATGAAATATAGTACAAAGATTACAAAGAAGAAGTACATGACCGGGTGTATTTCTTTTGTTCTGCCCTTTACGATCATTGTAATTGGGTAGAAGATAAACCCAACAGCAATACCAGTGGCAATACTGTAAGTCAGTGGCATCGCAATCATGGTTAAGAATGCTGGAACAGCAATCTCAAAACGCTGCCAATCAATTTTCCCTAATGAAGATACCATTAATACCCCTACAATAATTAACGCAGGTGCCGTTACAGGTGCTGTAACAACCGATAATAACGGAAAGAAGAATAACGATAAGATAAAGAGTCCGGCTGTTACTAAAGCTGCAAACCCAGTTCTCGCTCCAGAGGCGACCCCTGCAGATGATTCAATGTAAGACGTTGTAGTGGATGTACCAAGTACTGCACCGACAGTTGTTGCAATCGAATCCGAAATTAACGCGCGTCCTGCTCGAGGCAGTTTATTGTCTTTCATGATTCCCGCTTGGTTCGCTACTGCGACAAGTGTACCAGCATTGTCAAAGAAATCAACAAACAAGAAAGTTAGAATAATTCCAAGCATTGCAGTTGTATAAAAAGAACTATCTCCAAACGAAGAGAAGGCTGCACCAAAGGTCGGCGCTAAACTTGGAACTGAATCGACTACTTTATGCGGCATATCAATTAAGTTAAAGATCATTCCGACGATTACTGTGATGACCATTCCATAAAATACGGCACCATTAATACCTCTTGTCATCATAATTACTGTAACAACGATCCCAAAAATAGCAAGCAAAGTAGGTCCTGCTGTCAAATCGCCTAAACCAACAAGTGTTGCATCATTATTGACCACAATACCAGCATTTTGTAATCCGATAAAGGTAATGAATAAACCGATCCCCGCACCAACGGCGTGTTTTAAATCAACTGGAATGGCGTTAATAATTTTTTCTCGCAGGCCAGTGAGCGTTAATAAGAAGAAAAACACACCTGAGATAAGCACTGCTCCAAGGGCATGCTGCCAAGGAATCCCGCTTCCTAAAACGACCGTATATGCAAAGAACGCATTCAAACCCATACCAGGCGCTAGCGCTAGCGGATACTTCCCGAGGAGTCCCATGACAATCGATCCTATCGCTGATGCGAGGGCTGTTGCCACAAATACGGCACCATAATCCATTCGTAAGGCATCAGGATAATCCTTTATCGATGCTAATGATAATGTTAACGGGTTAACAACTAGTATATAAGCCATCGCTAAGAAGGTGGTCAGTCCACCAATAAACTCGCGGCGATAATTTGTACCGTGTTTCTCAAACTCAAAATACTTCTGCATTTATTTTCCCCCTATGAATCTTTTCTTTATTATGCAAAAAAAAGCTCCGGCATATTCTACCGGAGCGTGACTTTAGGCATGTGCAATAATAGAGGAAAGGAAGCTAGCCTCTTTATTAATGACACTGCCTCGTAGTCAAGCCATTACGGTGGCTCGGTAGAAACTTTTGGGCCATATCCCCAAGATTATACGATGCAATTATTATATTCTCTTAACTCGTTTTTTATTTTAGCAGGAAAAAAATATCTTGTAAACAAAAAATACGAACGATTTTAAAATTAAAATTGAAATCGTTCGTGAATATTTTACTCCTAAAGAAAATAAGAACTGAGACTATAGTCCTAGTTCTTACGCTATCGCTTTTCTTATTCCCACTCAATCGTTGCTGGTGGCTTGCTGGTAATGTCGTACACTACCCGGTTCACATGCGCTACTTCGTTAACAATACGCGTCGAAATTACTTCAAGGACATCCCACGGAATCCTTGCCCAATCGGATGTCATCCCGTCAATCGAGGTAACTGCTCGGATACCGATGGTATAATCGTAAGTTCTTGCATCACCCATTACCCCGACACTGCGAATGTCTGGAAGTACGGTGAAATACTGCCATATTTCTCGGTCAAGCCCAGCCTTTTTAATTTCCTCACGAAGGATCCAATCCGAGTCCCGAACGATTTCAAGTTTATCCTCTGAAATAGCCCCTAGGACACGAATCCCTAGACCTGGGCCAGGGAAAGGCTGTCTCCAGACGATATCATCCGGAATGCCAAGCTCTGTTCCAAGCACACGGACTTCATCTTTAAACAAGGTGCTTAATGGTTCAATTAATGTAAACTGCATATCCTCTGGCAGACCGCCTACATTGTGATGTGATTTAATCGTCTGCGCGGTAGCCGTACCACTTTCAATGATATCGGTATAAAGCGTTCCTTGGGCTAAAAACTCGATGCCCTCCAGCTTTGTTGCTTCATCATCAAATACATAGATAAATTCATTGCCGATGATTTTCCGTTTCTTCTCTGGGTCAGAAACGCCTTCCAACTTCGATAGGAAACGCTCTTTAGCATCGACCTTGATTACATTCATATGGAAGCCTTCAGAGAAAGTCTTCATCACACTTTCTGCTTCATTTTTACGGAGAAGACCATGGTCCACAAAAATACAAGTTAACTGGTCACCAATCGCTTTATGAATTAACACGGCAACAACAGAAGAGTCGACGCCGCCACTTAAAGCGCAAAGTACTTTTTTATCGCCAACCTGCTCGCGAATCTTAGCCATCTCGATTTCAATGAAGTTCCCCATTGACCAATCGCCAGTGCTTTTACAAACGTTGAAAACAAAATTCCTAAGCAATTCATTCCCATAAACAGAATGACGTACTTCCGGGTGAAACTGAACAGCGTAAAGCTTTCGTTCTTCATCACTCATCGCTGAAATCGGGCAGTGCGGGTTCGTGCCGTCAACAGTAAAACCTGCCGGAGCTTCTACCACAAGGTCGCCATGGCTCATCCACACGGTTTGCTCATTAGGGAGGCCGCTAAAAAGCGCTGATTCATGCTGCACCGTCATGGTTGCTTTTCCGTATTCACGTTGGCTCGCTTTTTCCACCTTCCCATTGAAATGGACAGTCATTAATTGCATCCCGTAACAAATTCCGAGAATAGGCAGACCCATTTCAAATATTTCTTCATCACAACGGAAGGAATTTTCATCGTACACACTGTTTGGTCCGCCGGAAAAAATAATCCCTGTTGGGTTTAATTGGCGAATTTCTTCTGCTGTAATCGTATGCGGATGCAGTTCACTGTATACCCCGAACTCGCGAATCCTGCGAGTAATTAGCTGGTTATATTGACTCCCAAAATCTAATACAATAATCATTTCATGCTTTCCTGGCAAAGCATTCACCCCAATTTTCTTAAGATATAGTTATTATTAACCGTAACAACAAATGATATAAAAAAAACTAGAATTCTCCCTCCATTAAATATCAGGAAGGCAGAATTCTAGTTTTCTTGCAAAGTGCTCACAGAAAAATCCTGCCTTCATAGTCAGGTCATTATAAGGTGACCCGGTAGAGACTCTCGAACCTTATTTTCGAGGATATATGAAGGAAACGTACATATTTTGAAAAGCGCACACCCATTTAGCGAAGTCCGCTAATAGCTTACGCTAGACATTGAATAGTACATATTGTAACAATAGGTCGTTTTTCTGGTCAAGCAATTGTTTTTTTGATTAAATTTTCCCACAATTCATGCGATTCTTCCCAAGTTCCCTTTGGCAGGTTTTGATGATACACATAATTTTCATAAATAGCTGTCAATCGGGACATCTCTCTCGTCGAAAAGAACGAATCAATATAACGGGCATAGTTCCTCAGTGTTTGGTTCTCCTTCCGCTTTAAACCGTAGCGATCGAACTGTTCTAATAAAGCCAGGTAGGCAGCCCCGAAACTTTCGTCCTTTTTCCTGAACCGATAAACCGCTAACAGCAAGTAGGGAACCCACTTCCCACGGATCCGATAAAGAATCGTAAATACTCCTGCTAAGAGTATGAATATAAGAACCATCCGCTTCCAATTATTTTTCAAAAACAATTTTGAATCAGCCCATATTCTTTTGATATCAGAGAATTGATTCGAATCATTTGACGCCTTCGTATCATCAAGATTTTCCTGCTGAGGATTTTTCGCAGTTGGTGTGCTGGTTTGCGGATTAGATGATGATGTCGCTGTTGATTCATAATTGATGATGATTTCATTTGAAAAGCCCTTTGTTGGCTCAAATGGGACCCAGCCTTGATTCGGAAAAAAGACCTCCACCCAGGAGTGGGCATTATTATTTGTTACTTCATAAACCTGTACCCCTGAAGCCTCATCACTAGATTGGAGAAAATCTCCGCCCGTAAACCCTTTGACCCAGCGAGTGGGAATCCCCAGTGTTCGAAGCATAACTGCCATGGATGAGGAGAAATTATCGCAATAACCCCTTTTTGTATCAAATAAAAACTGATCGACATAATCATCGTTGGTGTCAGGCACCGCAACATTTTTTTGGCCGTAGGTGTATTCCGCTTTTCCAAAATAACTTTCCACTGCCTTCGCTTTATCGAACCAATTCGATTTTGAGGCAGTAATTTCTTCTGCTAACACTTTAACTCTTGGTGGCAGTTCCTCAGGCAGTCGGGTATACTTTTCATAAAATTCAGGGTTGATGCTCGTCGGATCAAAACTAGTTGTTTGCACTAAATCCTTTGCTTTATATTTGGGTGTTTCAAATTCAACTGTAAAGTCGCGAGGTACAACAGGAGCTTTGTTATGATTGTAAAAGCTGATTCTCTCATTCGTTGTATCGACCTCAAAGTCATTTCCAGCTGCATCAAGCGGCAGAATTTTTAACACTTTATTAATACCGGCAGGATACATAAGATAGTTATAATTATAACCTACATGGGTTAATACACGGGCAGTTTCCTTAATGGTCTCCACTGTTTTTGGCAATGAATAAACAGGGACCAAGTCTTCCTGACGGAAGGAAATGGGCGTTGTCCCAGATGTTAGCCAGCCTTTTCCTGTGTAAACATCCTTCGTTTCCATCTTCCAATAATTTTTTCCGTTCGCTTCATAGTTAAAAACCGGGTTGTTGTCCCCTGTAAATGGACCGCCTAAAGCCGAATCATTCGTTCCGTACCCAATTCGATGAACACCATTTAGATTGCGTTCTGGAACTTTATCGTTATTAGCTGTTAAATAGGGAACAGGATCAGGCCATATCGGTTCAGCTTTTGGTGCTGCTATTCCAATAAAAACACTAAATGCAATCATTCCTGCTAGCGGCACCATCCACTTTCGAAAGAAAGCTGGCTCAGTGTTTACATTCTCCCTCTGGATAATCCGGTTAAACGTCAGCATCCCCATCACCGCAAAACCAGCCACCACTGTTCTGACAATCGCCGCTTTTGCGCTATAAGGGGTAAACGTATCCAACACGGTAATATAAATCAATGTCATAAAATAAAAGATAAATATTCGCTTCCGGTTTAAGAGCCAATAATGAATTAAATAGACCATTAGCCAAAGCAGGACAAAGAATAATAGTGTCCGGAACACATTGGATAAGTCGTTCCAGTCCCTTGCAGCGATCAAGCCAATATTATCGATCACATCCGTTAATAAGGACTTAACCCAGCCAAACTGAAAGAACCCTTCATCATAGTGGATGCGGTTGATAGAATATAAGATAAATATCATTTTAATCAGGTATTGCCAAATCCATTTTAGATGTAAAAAAGAGAGGGAAAACGAAATAATCAGGAAAATAATAAATGTTTCAATATGTTCCGTTTCCGTTAATTGTTCAACTGGACGAAGCCACTCCCATAATAATAGAAAACCAAACGTATATAACAGAAACGACGGATAATCCCTTTTAATCAAAAAAGTTCACCTCCGAAAAGGCTGCCTTGTGTTGACCTTCATGAACCATAACAATCCGCACCCCTCGTGCATTGGCCATTGCAATGAGTGATCTTTCGTTTTCTGTTGGGGATTCTTTCTCCCCCTTTATTAGAAAAAGCGTAATGGTTCCTCCTTTTCGTTGTCCAAGAAAACTTGCTTTTTCAATCAAGGGTTTGGTTATCTGTGCCGTGACAAGCATAAATGAAACCGTTTGTTGGATAAACAGACCATCTGTATCTAACACCTTTTCAAAAGGTGAGATACATTTCGCTTCTATTTTTGCTAAATGATAAAAGAGTTGCTGGAGATGCTGTTCTCCGCCTCGGATCGGGAACGATGCCCGCTCGTTGCTAATCGTTAATAGGCCTGTCTGGGCTCCTTTTTTCAAAATGGCCCGCAGTAATGAGGCCGTAAAGGATACCAAAGGCTCAAAATGGTTATCTGGCACACAGTCCATGACGACAAAAACATCATGTGATTGCCGCTGCTCAAATTCCTTTGTCATTAGTACGTTTCGTTTCGCAGAGGCTTTCCAGTTAATCCACGAAAATCTGTCACCCGGCTGGTAGTCCCTTACACCCGTAGCCATTGAGGTATCACGCTGCACACGTTCCCTTGATGCGGTCAAACCTTGATCATACTGATTTTCAAATGGTCGATATAATAGATCTAAATAAGCTGGATAGACAATAATTTTTCCCTCTGAAGTTACCCTTTTTTCTTTTTCGAATAATCCAAGCGGATCACCGATTCTTACGGTAAAGGACTGAAAAAAATGTTCACCGCGAGGCAGCTCTTCAATGATATATTCATAAGAAAATTCCTTTTTCAATCCCGGTAAAAGAAGTGCCTTTGGTTTCTTTTGCTGATTGGCAAATTTCAAGGAATCATCTAAGTTGTCCTCGACAAGTAAATAAAATAACGGAAAGGATTTTGACCTTTTTACTGTAACTGCCACCCTTAAATGTTCCCCCGCGTTGTAATCTAATTTTTGCAATGTTCTTGTGACTTCAAGTTCATTTAAGGAGTAGAAGGCTATGGCCACACAATAGATCGCAAAGGGTAAAAAGCTATAAAATAAAAACCAGCTGACAAAACCCCCTTGGAACATCGCGTAAGAAAAGGTTAATAGAATCAAAAAAAGTAACAGGATAAACTTCCACACTTTTTTGATTGGAATCCAGAGCTTTTTCATTCTATTTCACTAACCTTTGGACCGGTACAGGAACTCTTGCAACCACCTGGTTGACTATTTCTTCAGCAGTAATCCCTTCAAACTTTGCCTCTGATTTTAAAATGATCCGATGGGATAAGACAAAACGGGCCAAATATTGAATGTCATCAGGCAGGACATAATCATGTCCAAACATATACGCATAGGCCTGCGCTGCTTTCATTAAGGCAATTGAACCCCTTGGGCTTGCCCCAAGGTAGACGCTGCCATGTCCCCTAGTGCGATTGACAATGTCGACAATGTAACGCTTAATCGTATCATCGACGAAGACATCTTTAATTTCTTTTTGTAAATCGAGGAGGCCTTCAAGGTCAATCACTGGCGTTAAATCCTCAATCGGCGGAACCCTTTGTGCTCGGTTCAACACTTCCATTTCCTCTTGTAAGTCCGGGTAACCCATTCTCATTTTTAATAAAAAACGGTCAAGTTGTGCCTCAGGAAGCGGGTATGTCCCTTCATATTCGATTGGGTTTTGCGTTGCCATAACGAAAAATGGCTTGTTCAGTTGATGGGTTATTCCATCAATGGTTACACTCGCTTCCTCCATCCCTTCTAAGAGTGCCGACTGTGTCTTCGGGGATGTCCGGTTAATTTCATCGGCAAGAATGATGTTCCCCATTAACGGACCGGGACGAAATTGAAATTCCATTTCTTTTGGATTATATATGGAGACTCCGGTTACATCGGATGGCAATAGATCCGGTGTGAATTGAATTCTGCGGAAGTTGGCATTCACAGACTTTGCCAGGGCACGAACCATCATCGTTTTCCCGACACCTGGTACGTCTTCTAACAGCACATGGCCGCCAGCTAACAGGGCGACCAGACTAAGTTCAGCAACGTCTCTTTTTCCAATCATAACCTTTTCAATGTTTACGAGTATTTTTTCAATCACGGGATTTATTTGTTCAAGAGACAAGGTGACTCCTCCTAGGATGGTTACTATCTATTTGGGCATTCATCTAAGTATTCTATATACTCCTAAAATATTCCTTTATAAATAAAGCCTACTCCGAAAAATGAGTAGACTCTTAATTTAAATTTACAGAATAAGCCATCCTCTTACAGGAGTTCCTTTAATCATTAATATCGGAATTGACTTCAACCAATGTCTCCACATCAATAAATACATTCTACCACTGGGATTGTTTTAACAACCCTTTTGTTACTTTATACATTGATTCAAAAATTTCATCTTCATTACCTTCTCTGACAACAACGAGATTTTGTCTTTCTCCAACTTTATATATCTTCCAAAAATCCCCATCTCTATAACACCCTGTTGTATAAGGTACATTTGATACGCTCCCTATAACAATTTGTAATTTATCTAAATTAATATTTTCATTTTGAATTCTTTTTTCGTATTCTTCCTTAGTCATTGTTTTCCCTCCTCTATTTCAAAATTCCTAATCTTATCAAAGCAATACCTGACACTGGTGTATTTATTTGTTTAGCACCACCATTAGTTATGATTTCACCATTTTTGCCATACCATGGAGCTGCTTCTCCCATAACACCATATGTAGAGTCGATACCTTTTTCCAAACAGAGTTTTTGCAATTGTGGATCTGCCTGAAATTGTAGATAGTCCAAATTCCAAGCTTCCATTATGTCTTCATCGATATACTCGATATTAGTTCCATTTTTTTTATTTATATCATCAATAACCTTGTTTAACGAATTAGCATCATTGTTTTTAATACAATCAATACAATCAAAATAATGTTCATTATTAAAATAAGGATAATCATTATATGCATATTCGTTATCAATATAACAGATCGAACGCTCATCCATTGAATAAATCTTCCAATTATCTAAAACTGCACCAAAATTTTTACCATAAGGGCTGCCAATTCTATCAAGGTGCTCAGGCATTAAGTTCTCACTTGATAATCCTAATACTTCTTTAGTTTTGTCTAATCCAGGGAAATCAGGCCAGTTTACATCCGGCCATTGTCCCCAATTAGAATAATCAGGATTATTTATAACCCTATCATCACTTAACACATTAAAGTTTTCCTTTTGTTCGGGTGTGAGCCTCTCAAAATTCCGCTTCATTATTTCAATTTTATCGGCGTTTGATAATGTTTCATCACACCATATATTTTCTCTCATAAATTTATTAAAATTATCTTGTGCTTCTTTTCCTACACCTTCAAAAGTTTCACAAATATATTTCGCATTTATGCCTTCTTTACTACCTAATCCTGCACCATCTCTATTACCAAGATTAACCCCATCAATCCGACTAAGCACATCTTTCAGCTTATTCTCCACCACATGACTATTCTCAACAGGCATGCGAACCTTCCCAGTATCACCCAAATCCTCTACAACCAAGCCCATTCTCCTTGACTGAGTAATGTTTTTCATCTGTTTAATAGCGGAGTCGACTAACCTTCCTGCTTCCAATGTATCTTTTGCCAGTTTATTTTTCACGACATTAGACGCATCTTTAATAGCCGCTGAAGCACTCTTCAAACGTGTGACCGATTGCTGGCCAGCGGTTTTAACCATGTTATCAACATGATTGATTTCTTGATGGAAACTCCCTTTAACTCCTGACCGCAATCCTATTCCACCGATATTCTCCCCAAGATGGGCGAGACGTACAGTGCTGCTGAATTTCGTTAACCCGCTGACACCAGGGACAATATCCAATGGGGCCAATAATCCGCGGAACCATCTTTCCGATGTCCCAAGTTCCCGGCCTGATACCCAATCCTTACCAGAAACAGCTGAGCTCCATTCCATTGCACCATAGGCAGCCCCTAAGGCCAGTCCTGCCGGAGGACAGATGAGTGTGGCCCCAACAATAACCACTAACGCACCTATTTGTACCCAGAATTCCTTATTTTCTTGTTGGTTCCGAATGGATTCATACTCAAAGGCACGTGTATTTAAAACGGCTTGTTGATATTCTTCTTGCGTGAAATTCTGGTCTGGATTAAGTTCTTTCCAAGCATCGTATTCAAGCTTCATTTGACTTGCATAGTAATTATCACCACTAAACAAGTCATCCAAGCTTACTTCCGTTTTAGGAACTTCAAAAGATTGAGCAGGACCGTAACCTGCATAGACATATTGAGTCTCTGTCGCTCCGACTCGATTCGTGGTCGTATAGTTGGAAATCGTTAAATCACGCATTGCCTCAACAAACGCATCCATATCTTCATAGAATGGCTGATCAATTGTGCGGTCAACAATTTCTCCGACCTTTCCGGTAAAGTTGTGTAAAATCTCGAAGTCTTCAAATAATCCTTGGTACCTGCTTTTTTGACTGGTGTGATGAAAGGATATAACCCCATCACTATCATAATTCGCGATATCAGACTCAGCATCCTCTAAATTATCACTTAGATCTTTCAGAGTATCAATCATCCCTTTGCCCCAGCGGCCCAGACCGATTAAATCGCCAATGCCGTCTTTCATCTTTTCCCAGTCTGATGGGATATATTTTACATCCATCACATCATACCCCCAGTTTTGCGATGATTTGTTCCGCGATTGCTTCGTCTGCATGCATCATCGTATTTAGGATATCAATCACCAACGCAGCGGCACGGGAGTAATTATCGTATAAATCCATTACCTTCTGATTCGCTTCTGCATATACATCCATTGCTTTTTTGGCTTTTCCTTCTATGTAATAATCAATGTTCGACAATTTTTCAATACTCGGTGTGGCATTGGTCTCTAGCTCCGTAATAATCCCCTGTAAAAAGGTGAAAATGGTTGTCATCTCATCAGAATTTATATTAATCAGCATGCTGGAACCGCCCCCATCAGCTTTAAGCATATGACTTCGCCTCCTTATAAGGGAAATCCATTTCGTCAAATAGGACCTTCAAAAACCAATATTGACTAGCATGGTAATATTTTTTATTTACAGTATCGACCATGATTAACTTTTCATTTTTCGTAAAAATCAGCCACTGCTGATAATAGTGCCAATTATATTGATCTTTATGTTCCTCCTTAAGATGGAAGAATTCTAGATTCATAAACATCTCTTCCGGCTCAAAACTCTCGGTCTCGCGTCTTTCTTGATTAGATAATTCTTTTTTTAAGAACGCTTTTTCCGTTTCAACCGGTTCTCTTACAATCACCGGAAAATGTTCACTTAACATTTTTAGAAGTGATACTTTAGAGGTGATACGTAACTGATAAGACCCCTGTCTTTCCAACTCCGCCAGCACAATGACCTCATCACTTTCACGTTCATGGAAGGCAAAGAGAAGATTATTGATACGAACGTATTTCTTACTTTGATGATAAAATTCAATGGTCTGGATGACCAGGGCCCCAGATTTTGTTATCTTTCCCTCCGGTGTGATGATTTTCTTCTCGATCAGCCGATCATGTGCTTCTTTAAAAACCTCTTCGCCTTTTAATTGGTAAACTTCCTTCTCAGGTAAGCCAAATAGAACTGTTCCACCAAAAGCTGCCGCTAAAAGGTATAATTCAGCCGTTGAAAACGTATCTGTCGATTGTTCCATCATAAATTCTTCACTTCCCTTACTGAGCCGTCTTGAAGGAAATCATCTACGTAACCATCTAGATTATTTAACGCTTTTGTTTGTTTTGCGACAGCAGACTTCATATCACGATGATATTTCTGAATGATTTCCAGATAACTTAAAAAGGAATCTCTAGATTTCCCGCTCCATTTCGCTGAATGAAGATAAGAAATTAGTTGTTCACAAGATTCATAGGTTTGTTCAATCGATTGCTCTAATGCCTTCGCCGCGGCCTTCGCTTCGTTTACTTTATCTCCGTCAATTCTAACGCTCCCCACTGATTAATCGCTCCAATCTCTCCTGTAGCTCTTTCAATTCCTTTTCTCTTCTTACTCTTTCCGCTTCTGCCTCTTTTATGGCCAAATTTTTATAATGGACATATCGTTCATATGCCTTGTTTTTCGCAGCAACCAGTGAACTCCGCTTTTCTTGATCGGCCCGAAAATACTGTTTTAACTTTTCTGTTACTTCTTCCCTGCTCGTTTCAAAATCATTTGAAGGTATTTTTGAATTAGATAGATTCGGAATAGCACCTAGATAGGAACTGTAGGCTGCATTTGCTTCTGATACCTTATGATCGTGTTCCGAAATGGCACTCTTGAGTTTTTCATACAGCTCGTAATAATCATCTCTTTTTCTCTCCGAATCGCTTTTAAACCAATCAAACATGGACAGTCACTTCCTCTCTTTTTACACTAGGAGCAGCAATTTTGATCTTTTCTGCTTTGCCCTGTTTAATGTAATAGGCTTCATATGGAAGTAAATTTGGCTCTTTATATGGTCTAGTTAGGACCTCAAGAATGTTCTGCTCAGTAATTCTTCCAATCAAGATGCCGGTCTTTTGTTTCTTCACCATGGTCGCGATATCATCGTATTGCCTTTCTAATGCGCCATGGACAGCTCCGACAACAAAATGAATGCCTGTGCGAGCTCCCGTGTCCATTAGTTTTACTAGAATCGATTGTTCTGTAAAGGACATCGATTCGATCACGAATGACACATCGGTTATGAAGACAACCATTGGGCGGATCTCCTTCAGAAAATCATTCCTAGTTGCACGGCCATTGGTGGCCATTTGAACTTGATGGAAGGCATCTTCCCTTGTTTCAAATAATTGCTGAAGCTGCTCGATAAACTCCTCCATTGAACCGGCATGGTCGGCATAAAGATTGACATTTTCCTTATACATTCTAAATCTTGACGCAGCATTGTCGATTAGCCCGACATCAATGTGATGATTAACAGAGATACTTGCGATTAGATTTAGATAGGCTTGTTCCACTGCATCGATTCGATCACTTAAAAGTAAGGTGGTATGATCTTTAACGACACTTAATTCGACAGGTTCGACATTTTCAAAATCTACCGCAAACGGTATGCCGCCTTTGTTTAAAATGGCTTTGGTTTCTGGTTTCTCAATAAAAGCTGTGAAGTCAAGGATTTCCGGAACCATTGGGATCGGGAATGGCAGCTCGCCCTTCCAAGCGTTTCGCATCGCTTGACTCTCTTCTTGAATATGTTTAATAATCGCTAGCGTATCTTCTCCTTTGACAGGAAGAGCCGTTTGAAACAAGGTTGGCTGATCTAATTTAATTAAACCGCGTCCTGGAACTTCTTCAATCGTTAACTCTGTTCTTCCGACAATATTCCGCGTCTCCATAGTATCAATCATAAACAACGAAATTTGATGCTTAATATTTGCTAGAATCGGTGCCCTCATGGCACTTTGCCGACCCGCACTGATCACCATATGGATTCCTGCACTTACACCTTCCCGTGCAATCTGTGCCGCTATTCTCTCAAAATCGTCCCGATAGGAAGCATCGACGATGGAATCAAATGTATCGATGAGTAATACAATGACGGGGACTTCTTCCCCACTCGTCCGTTCATACATTTGAATATTTGCCACACCATACCTGCTTAATTTTTGTTTTCGCTCTTTTAACTCATTTTGCAGGCGGCGGAAAAGCTTTCCTAGTTTGATTTCCTCATCTACCATAATCGTATCGGCTGTATGCGGCAATTCCCGCAATGGCAGCAAACCATTCGTCCCGAGGTCGATCAAATAGAAATGGACTTTCTCCGGACTGTGCTGTCGAGCGATATCCATGGCCACACTTTGTAAAAAGGTAGACTTCCCATACCCAGGACTCGCAAACACAGCAAGATGGCCATCTTTAGAAAGGTCCAAGGTCAGTGGTTTTTGTGCTTGCCTTTCAGGCAGATCTAGAAAACCGAATGTCACTTCTAACGATCTCTTCTTTTGATCCCAAGCTTTTGTATAGTTCACTTCATTTAAATCTGGAAGGAAAATTCGCTCCTCTAATGGCGGCAGCCATGGTCTTTGAAGTTCAGCAATCCTTTTTTCCGTTGTATAGGCTTGAATATAATCAACAACCGCATCCAGTTCTGTTGGAACTTTTTTAATGTCTTTCTTATTTGATAGTCCACTTAAATCATGCGAGAGGATGTCATATTGGCCAAGTTCATTAATGGCGTAAATCGTTGTGTCCAGTAAGTCTTGTTCGTTTTTATCAGGAATATAATCAGCCCCGCTCCAGGCACTTTGAAATAGTTCATAAATTTCATTGTTGCCGACCTGTAAATAGGCACGACCAGGAAGTGTGATATTCGCCGCATCCGGCGTTTTCAAGATCTCTGTCGAATCGCTGGCGTTTTGAACTTTGAGTGCCAGCTTGAATTTAGAGTTGGACCATATTTGGTCATCCACCACACCACTTGGTTTTTGTGTAGCCAGAATCAAATGAATCCCAAGGGAACGTCCAATACGGGCTGTCGAAACAAGTTCCTTCATAAATTCGGGCTGCTCAGATTTGAGCTCGGCGAATTCATCTGATATTAAAAATAAATGAGGCATCGGCTCTCTAGCCTCACCTGATTTATACAGTTTTTGATATTGATTGATGTGGTTGACATCATGTTCGCCAAATAACCGCTGGCGCTTTTGTAATTCTGCTTTAATCGACGCAAGAGCCCGCATCGATTGCGTACCGTCCAAATTTGTAATCGTCCCTAATAAATGCGGGAGATTTTTAAATAAATTTGCCATCCCTCCGCCTTTATAATCAATGAGCAGAAAAGAAGCTTCATGCGGATGAAAGTTTACCGCAAGCGAGAGAATATATGACTGAATAATTTCTGATTTTCCAGAGCCAGTCGTCCCAGCCACTAAACCATGTGGTCCATGTGCTTTTTCATGGAGGTTCAAATGGACAAGATCTTCTTTCCCACGCATTCCCAGAGGAACAGCCAGGCTTTTATAGGTTTCATTTTGTGTCCATCGCCCATCAATACCGAGCTCCTCCACTTTCTCTACACCATACATTTCGAGAAAGGTCACGCTTTCTGGAATCGAATTTTTTAAATTTTGCAGGTGATTAAGCGATGCCAATGCCCGTGAAAAATCTTCTTTATGAAAGCCTTCCGAAAATCGATCGGGTGTGAATCGTCGATTGACCAATTCACCTTTCTCAAGGATCATCATTCCGGTTGTGGCATCACGAATATCAATAACCGTTTTCACTTGTTCCGGAAGAGACTGCATGACATCCTGTACGAATACAAGGGAAACACCTAATTCACTCGGGTCTTCATTAAAGTATTCCATCACGGAATGATCCAATATCATTTTTTCATCGGTTATTAACACAACAAAATGAGGAGTGAAATGAATTTTTTCACTTTTATTACTCTTCTCATTGATAGCAAGCTTGCGTTCTTTTAATATCTGATAAAGGGAGTTAAGAACTTGATCACGAGAACGTTCGTGATAAACAAATCCCCTTACGTTTAGTTCTCGTAAACTAGCATGCGGGAGCCAGCGCATCCATTCCCATTTCCCTTTTTCCTCTTCAGGAAAGATCGTGACAAACTGAACATCATGGTAACTGTGAAATAAAGCAGCCTGCATCACGAGCATTTGTAACTGTTCCATCACAAGCTGACGCTGTCCAATGTACCCAACAGGTCCATTCATTAATGATGTCGCTGCCGGTACATCTTCTAATGTGAGATACTGAGCCCGAAGATTGCTGGCTGCATCCACCAGTTCATCCTTATCAAGGGTAAACTCCTCGATATTGAATTCGACCTCAAAGCTCGAATCAACCCTCCCTAATCCAACACGATACATAAGGAAGTCATGATGCAAGCTGGTCTTTTCATAAATTCGGGGATCAACCTTCATCGCCATCACACGCAATTGCTCCACATCTGGAAAGTGATAATAGAGGGCATGCCGCTGTTCTTCACTAGCTTGATATAATTGCTGTGTTTTCTGTTTCAAGTACTCGCGGTAGCTTATATCCCGCTCTTTAAAACTTAAGCGGTATTGCTTCAGACTTTTTAGATAGGATGTGATTGAAAAAATGACCGTCGTTACTGTCATAGCAAGCATAATGATGATATAAAACCCATTCGACAGAAACAATGAGACCATGATCATCGCTGCAATCATCACAAGCGGCGGAACAATCACCCGTGCCAGCTGTTCACTCGGTTTTCCAGGTTTATTAGAGGGTTTAGCAATTTTTCGTTTTTCCTCTGGCTCACGGTATATAATCCTTGGTGAACGATGATAATCAGGGTAATGACTGCCGAAATCATGGTGAACATCAAATAAACGAACTAATTTCGTTGTTATGATGGATTCGACTCCTAGAATTTCAAGGTCCTCCTGACCAATCTTCATCATCATCCCGTCAAAAAAAAGCTGGTCTCCTGGTTCTAGCAGCACCACACCCGTTGTCCGAACATAATTGTGGTAAATTTGACCTTCAAAGATTTCAAGTTTAAAAGGATCACCCAAATGCTCGCGAATCAGTACAAAATCGAGGGCAGCGTTCTCGATTCTTACATCATCGTAATCATTAGCACCAAATGTAATACTATAGTTTTCTGTTGTATCGTATACACACCGCTCCGCTTCTTCCTTGATATAAACCTGGATCGGCTCGTCATGAGTGTTTAATGTAAGGCATTCGTTAACCTGCAGCTGCAGATTACCGATTGTGCATGCAGCTCCATCCCACATAATGGACAATCCTGGATTTAAATCGAGAAAGGTAATCGTGTTGGAACGATCATTTCCGACTATTATTGTTTTTGGTTCATTTATCGTTAAATGGCATTTGTGCAAATGATCTTTATAGCTCAGCAGTAATAATCGTTGTGCCATCTTTCTCTCCCTCAGTTCTGCTGGTTTAGGATGGAGTCTAGACCATAT
Source organism: Bacillus sp. ISL-75 (assembly GCF_018613095.1). Taxonomy (NCBI): domain Bacteria; kingdom Bacillati; phylum Bacillota; class Bacilli; order Caryophanales; family Bacillaceae; genus Bacillus; species Bacillus sp. ISL-75. The sequence continues at coordinate 17,990 of NZ_JAGGQX010000089.1, read as the reverse complement.
TTATCAGCATATGTATTATATTGTTCTTGATATTTTTGAACCTTCTTTTCACGCTCTGTCCCACTTAAGTCAGGGTCATTTTTCGCCTGTTCGATTTGTTTGATTAGTCCATACATGATTAATTGAGGATCATCAATATACTTGGCAAGGTCGATCGTTCTGGCAAAATCGCCCCGGCCATTGTAAATCCAATACAACAAATAATTAGGATCACTTTTTATACTAATATTTTTCAAGATGACCTCTTTCTGATCTTCCGAAAGCTTCTCAGTTTTAATGAAAGAATAAGCAAGAACATACTTACTAGTATCTGGTAATTTTTCTGGTGTTTGGTCTTCTAAATCATTAATGACGTCCCCATAATCTAAGGATAAAAAATGACGATCTGCTTCGAGGAGGTCTTCCTGAAAAGGTGTTTTTACAATACTCAGATAGACGAGCGGCACGGCCAATATAACGGAAAGAGCAATCATAGTAAAAGTTAATTGTTTAAACAGGCGAAATCGCTTTGCAGGTACATGTACCATGGTTTTATCCAGCTCTATTTTTTCCTTTATGTACTGTTCTTCCAAAAACTTGATTAAAGCATCAAAATCATCTAGTTCACCCACTTGACGTTCAAAGGGAGTATCCTTGGCATTTTTCAATGAACCAGAATAGAGCTCGTCAAAGGTATACTTTTTTGAAAATAAGGCGACGATTAAACATTTATATTGGAGTAATAATTTTTCTTCATTCAGCTCATGTGGGGGAATCAACTCCCGGATACCGCGAAACACGATAGATGGTAAAAGATTATCATCAAAAATCAGATTGTTGGGATGTAAGAAGAAGGTCATGCGCGTGGTTAGGATTTTTTTGAATCGAGCTAGATTGTACAACAGGCGTAGTTTATCTTTCCGGTTTAGCTTTTGTACATCTTCCCATGTGTTAGCCCTTGGGTCGACTTCAAAAGAGAAGGTAAACATATCGTCTCCTTCTTCAACCATTGCGGGTACGAATAAGTCTGAGTCGTTATTGATTAAAGCCAATTGGCGAACATCTTTTACTCGTGTTTGTGATTTCGGCAAGTTCAGCTGCCAGCTATTGTTAAGAATGAGAAACTTGTATGTGATTGACTCCCATTGGATGCTTATTTCATTCATGAGTTCTGACTCCTTCCTGCGAAACAGGCGCCATCTTCAGAAAGATTAGTGCCTGTTCTATATACTTATAAAACTAGTAAAAGGTCTCCATTGGTTACCGGGTAATCGATAAGCCGATCGTCATCTGCTAATAAGAGATTTTTATTGGAAAGCTTTACTGCAAACAGAGGTGCCATTGTAAGATCCAGATTTAAGGTTTCTGCCAAATTCACCAGCAGTTGATTAATCGGTTGGTGTGCAGGAATTCTTACGTCATACTGCCCTTTGCCCCATCTGCTAAAATCAACGGTCACGTTAACATGTGTTTGACTAGGCATGGTGACCCCTCCTTTACCCAAGCGTTTTTCTCATCATAGTAAAGATCCCGCCGCAGCCAATCACGACCATCCCTAAGAACGTCGTGATTGTTTTTGTGTTCAAAATACCACCTTGTTGATCCTCAGGCTCGTTCTCGGAGGGAGCTGCAGTATATTGAACTGTATAATTACTCGAAAACAGTACCTTTTCGGTATGTTTCAGGGTAATATCGGGCTTACTCGGCGAAACAAAAAGCCCTTGTTGTAAATCTGACGTGGATTGTTCCATTTCTATTTGTTTCGTTTTGAGGGCAGCCTGCGTTTGTTCCTTAAACAGGTTCGGCGCCAATTTTTCCAATTCCGTTTCTTGATAGTCTTGAGTTTCTAAGTTCTCTCTTTCAACTGCATCTTGGCCAATCCGGTCCGTTTGCAATCGAATTTCCCCGCTATGATCAAGGGTTTCATCCGCCAAAGGCTGGAGTGAAAACATAAAAAGGAATCCTGTAAAAACAGTGATAACACTACAGAGCTTCACTAATTCCTTCATGATTAACCTCCTCGCTTTTAGCCGAACGATTAAAGACAAACAAATGGCCGGCAAGGCTGACAACCGTCAGGGCTGCTAAGCCAAAAATAATCCACTTTGTATCAGCTGCTCCACTTCCAAACTTCATTAATAACGTCTCAATGTATTGCAAAGGTGAGTAGTCTCTTAATGTAGCAGCGGCAGAAAATTGATCAAAGTGACGTCCAAGTGCCTCGGTTAGGAATAAATAGAGGCTCAAAATCACCAAAAGGATAAACATCCCTGCCATTTTCAACTGCCGTAATAAATAAGCTGACACCATCAGCAATGTGACCATAATCAACGTGATTAAACCGATCCATTGCAGGGATTTCCCTTCACTCATTTGCAGTAAATAGGCTGACAGCAGTCCGATCACGATTCCCTCAACCAGACCAATACCCACAGTCATAATTGTGAGCGGTATATTCTTGCCAACAATTGTTTGTTCTCCCGCAAATGTGTCTTCTTGCAGACGTTTTCGCTCATGATTAGAGAGAACATAGGCGGTAAATAAGGCGACAATAAAACAAATCAAGACAACAAAGTAAGGTGTAAAGGTATCACCTGCAGCGATAACCCCAGCATTCTTGGTTTGGACCGGATTTGAAAGAAAGCTTAACAAATCTTCATTTGGCCGCTCACCTATGCGGCTATTGGCTAGCACCCCGGCGAAATTGTCAGCAAAGTTTTGGTCCTCTGCCAATTTAGTTGTTAAATTACTCGAAAGGTTCCCTGCTTGTTGTACTAAAGTCGTTCCACTGGCTTTAATTTCCTTCGCTTGACGATCGATTGCATCGAAGGTTTGATAAACCGAATCAGCGGAAGTTAAATTAGATTTCGACTGGTCCGCTAGGGATTGACTTGCAGCAAGCAGCGAGTTAAATTCATTTCCTATCGATAGAACTGCCTGTTGTTCTTCGTCCCCATTCAGCAAAACTTTTGCTTGTTCAGTTTGTAAATTAAGACTTGCTTCGCGCCATGCTCCTAAATCTTTTAACGTCTCAGAAAGGTTTGTATTTAAAGTTTCTGCTTGTACTGTTGTTTCGTTAATCCGCTCCGACATTTGGGCCGCATTTTGATTGGCATTGTCAACCAGCAGCATATATTCATCTATTTTTCCTTTTACATCTTCTGTCTGTTCCCGTATTTCCTCTGTTATTTGTTCAGCAATATAAGATGCTAACACATCGACAATGTCTTGCTTATTAAATAAATAATATAGTGAATCCACATCTGCCATATCCGTCAGATTGGTTTGATTCAAATCATTTACTAGGTCCGGACGATTAAATTGATCTATGCCAATGCCAAAGTATAAATTATACAGAGTCAATAACTTATGGAAATCACTGACGGTATCGCTGGAAGCATTGATTAGAACACTTGTCGAATCCCCGATAAGTGGTGACATCACTTGGTGGGCAATATGATTATTTAAAATTTGTAATCTCTCAATAATGCTTTTGTCGTCATTATCACTTGGTTGAGTCATCTCTTGATTTTCTACCGTCTTTTCGTTCGTCGTATCATTCGGACCTTTGCCCATTTCTTCAACTGTTATGGGCTGATTACTTTCATAGGACGATACGGATGGCTCGGTTTTCTTTTTAATTTCAGCTGAAGTTCCCTCTTCCGTTCCTGGCAGTTCTGGATGATCTACATCGGTTATATCCTTCTGATCGAGTTCCCAACTCCATGTAATCGGCTGGAAAACATCAAGGATTGCATCCATGTTTTTAAGACTCACATCAACTTTTACAGTGAATTGTCCTTCATCTGTTGAAGGCAGTTTAATTTTTTGGTACGGAAGAAATGACTCAGTATAATCCATTTCTTGACTATTTGGTAATGATAATAAAACTCTCTCAATCTCAAATTCTTTTGGAATCGATAATGTAAATTCCTGCCCATTCTTTTTATTTTTCTGCAGGTCTACGGTATCTGTTAGAGTTACCCCCTTTGTCATCAAATCACTTTTGACTTGTTTTACTTTTTCAGACAAAGGAATCCCATTTGCATCACGATTAGGGGTATAACCAAACTCTTGATTGTATTTATTGGTGACAGCTATGACATTTTTTAGCTGTGTGATGGTTTGATCACTTAGGCCTAGGCCGTCTAAATCATTACTATCAAGTGTTGGCAGCAGATCAATTTGCTTTTGTAATGTATCCCGTGCATTTTTATCTGGAGCAGCAAACATATGACTTAAGGAAACATTTTGCTCTTGACCTGAACTATGTTTTATTTCGTTCTTAAGCTTATCGGCAATTAATTGCTCCATATCTGATGCCAATTTGTCCGACAGCTCTGCATTCATTTGATCCATTTTATCCTTCGTGTCCTTCAGGTACGCTTGAAGGGCGGCTGATTCGGTTAAAATAGTCGCCGACTGATTACCATTTTGGTGGAACTGGTCATTGATAGCCTTATTAGCTGACGTTAAATAATCTAATTGCTGCATGACATCGCCATGATTCATTTCACGATCTAACATGTTAAGCTGGCCAGAGAAACCCTTTGTTAAAAGACCATTTGCCGCTTTCAGTTTTGTAAAATCCACTAAGCTGGATTGGTAGGTATGGCTTGCGGTTACATCCTCACCCAGGCTAGTTTCAAACCCCTTTAATAGGTCCTGTAAGCCGGTAAAGCTCTCTCTCGATATCTTTGTGTTACTCTCAACAGCTCCAAACTGAGCGGTGTAACCGGATATGGGACGATGGATCGATTGATCATAGAAGTTCGTATATACTTGCTCCTTGTTTACCAATGTTCCGATATTGTCCTGAGCATCATGTAAATTGCCAATGACACTAGCAAAATAGACATCAATAATTTGGCGATTAAAATCTCCTAAGATAGCGCTCGCCGTTTTCTCGGCTTTTGCTTTTATATTGCTGTTATCTGAAGCATTAATTTTGTAGTTCAATACCACCTGTTCTGGTGATTTCGAATCAATTGATAATGCCTTTTCTGTAAAATCATTCGGAATGACAATCATCATGTTGTAGACATTCCGCGCAAGGCCGCTTTCAGCCACACCACGGCTGACAACATACCAGTCATGTGTATCATCTTTCTCAATATTCTTGATAAATTCAGCACCGAATTCATAGTTCTTATCATTAAAACTTGCAACTTGATCTTCATTAACCAATGCTACGGTCATTTTCTGCTCATCTGTGTTGGCTTTGCTATTTGAACCTTGATTCAATGCCAGATAAGAGATGCCTGAAGATAGCGCAAGGATCAGAACTAGAAATAACAAGACACCCCGCTCAACCCTTTTCATCCACTCAACCCCTGAAATTTTTAGTATGTAATAAAGAAATGATTTCTATTTTTATATAAAAACATTTTAATATGTTGGGAGACTTTTTTAAGTTGCCTGCTAGCTGCAAACAAAGAATAAAAGCCACACAACAATTGTCGCGTGGCTTTTGGTTTTTTGGGAACATAGCCCCGAATGACATTCCACTTATCTAATGCTCATCTTTTATTTGTCAGGCAAATGAATTAATTAAGCCCAAAATTCTGCGATAATTGCTCATCTTGTTGAGCAACTGCATCTGCCGTCTTGTTCAATTGTGTGTTAATTTCCTGCATTAATTGAGCAAAATTTTGTACTTTTGGCTTCAACTGGTTAAACTGATCGTCAAATCTTTGGAAGGCACGGCCTTCCCATTCTCCACGAAGTTCGTTTTGTAAATTAGTTAAGTCCCTTAAAATTTGCTCAATTTGTTGTGAACTTTGCCCATAGCGAGTCGCTTTAGCTTTTAACTCCGCTGGGGTCATACGAATTTGTCCAGCCACTTGTTCTCCATCTCCTCTGCCTATAGTTTGCCGTGGAATTAATTAATCACTAATTCCAGACAATAACACTACGTTGGAAGTAAATTCCTATCTATTTATTTAACATAGGATCTTGGAACATTCAAACGTCTCTGTAAAAGGGTGGTATTTCGTCTAGTACTTTCCTTCTAATTTACATTGAAACTGGGAATTTTTAGCCGGAGGATAAGGGGGATATGATTCTTTCTTAGTAAGACAAAGGGTTGGTTTTTAGACTATATATAAGGAAATATTAAAAATCATAGCACTATTTACCTGTTTTTCGAGTTAGAACGGGTTCCTTGCACAGTTCCAAATACACAAACTTTACTTGACAAGACGATGTGATAAGTAGCTATGTTGATACAAAGAAATGAAAAAAGAGGCTTCTCATAAATACCATTACGAGAAGCCTCTTTCAAAGAGTAGAAATATTTTTCATTTTTATAAATTTGCATTCTTACTTTTAGTTGATCTACCTAAATTTTATTAGGAAGTGGTTTTTTATAGAAGAAAATAGTGGCATTTTGTCGCTATATACTCAGAATTTGTAGATATTTCCCGGGAATTTGTTGAAATTTGGAGGAATGCCCGTATCGCCTACCGCTATAAGCGCATTAATGTCGGTTTGAAGAACGATACACCAACAACCTCTATTAAAAACTCATATTTAATTTGTTATATCGCCGGGCGATACGATACAGGTAAGCAAAAAAAAGCCTAAACAGGCACTTTATTTTCGGAATATGGAGAAAAGCCTCTCCCATTTTTCTTTAGGTTTTTGTATCGCTTCTTCTAACCGTTTATTAAAATCATTTTGTGAACGCCATTCTTTTTCCAGTTCGTCCCGCATATTTTGTATTTCTTTTTGTAAAAATTCACTTTTTTGTATTTCTTGCTGCAGCAAAGTTTCGTAATGGTTATTTTGTTGTTCCGTTAATTTTTCAATTTTCGCATGAGTTTTTTGCGCTGAATTAGCAATACTGGAACTTATAACATGGTGATCTTGCTGGAGTCGGGAAACCGTTAGTTTAAGCTGAGACATATCGTTTGTCAGTTGGACATTCATTTCACGCGTGGCGGCAAGTTCATTGACCAAAACCTTTAAAATCTCTTTTAATTGATTAGGGTCTTGGGGTAAATTTTCATATGTATCGGGTATCGCAATTTCCGTTTCATTGAAATCTACTAATCTTTCCTTTTGTTGATACGCAAGGTCTTTAGCTGTATCGTCTAGGGGCTTATCCGTATCGCGTAGCGCTATAAGCGCTCCGATATCAGATTGAACAAAGATACGCCGATCGCTATCTTTTAAAAACTCATATCCATTCCGTTCTAAGATTTGGCCATACTTTCGAACAGTTGGTGTTGCAATCCCAACTTCTTCTGCCACTTCCTTGGATGAGAAAGCTCGTTCATTCGATTGTATATCACGTCGCATATCGAACCTCCTTTTCTATTAAATATGAAGGTTTATTGATTCATTTGCAAGATATATCGCCCAGCGATACGAAACAAAAATAAGAACAGATCAGCCCTTTTTTGATGCTATCACGAAAACATCAAATTAAAAGCGCTCCAAATGAACACTTCTTTCTACTCAACATCGAAATTCTCCTGTATAAATTCCATTTCCTCTTCAGGTGAGGCTATGCCATTAGCCTTTCCAACCGTGCCACCCTGCAGCGACCAAATGGCATTGTGGTTAATAACCACATGATCAAAATTGCCTTTATCCCAAGATCTTAATATATTTAAATATAAATCAGCATTTCCATATTTTTTCTTATTTGCTTCCACCACTTGTAATAATCTTTTAACCCGTTCAGGCGTTAATGGCAACGCACCCCATTTTTTTTTCGCCAATACCTTTTGATGTGACATATTATGTATGGCTTGCTGAACAGAGTTTTCACTCATGCTAAACGGAAATTCACGATCAACCTTATTATTTTGTTCATTTACTTGGACCACTTTTTCGCCACTAGGTGTAGTTCCTACCCTAACAGTGACATTTTCCTTATCAAGATATAAATAACCCCCAATTAATACCCCCGCGAGTACTACTGGAATCCATATTTTTTTATGTATTTTTTTCATATTTTCTCCTGCTCCTCTATTGAGAAGGTCTAGGACATCGCCCCAGCCCTCCAAAATACACTTTAAAATTAATAATTCCACATTTCCCCTCTAGTTCCCTTTAATACCTTTTAAAAAGTCTCAATTACCGAATAAGCTTGGCGAACATCTTCAGGGGAAAAGGGAGCAATAACTTCAAACCCTTACCTATCTGTATGAAGAAGGAATGGCTCTAGGGGTGATTAGAAGTTTGAGATTTTCAAGTATTGTACTATGATAAATTTAATTCCATTATTTGAGTTGGGAAGGGTACGGGACAGTGACCCTTACTCTTACACACATATTTAGAATTACCAAAGGAGTGGTAGAAATGGCACGTGTTTTATTTATTAATGCCGGATCAGAAGGACATATCAATCCAACTATTGGAGTTGTGCAAGAGCTTATTTCGCGCGGCGAAGAGGTAGTGTACTTTACAATAGAAGCTTTTCGAGAGCAAATTGAGAAAACGGGAGCAATTGTACGAACATTGGACGATCAAAAATTTTTAAAAGCCTTTATCTCGGGTGGAAGAAATTATTTACTTGAAAGAATTAACGGTCTTTTACTTACGGCAGATATTGTCATACCTAGCGTGCTTGAACAGATTGAGGGAGAACATTTTGATTACATCATCCATGACTCCATGTTTGGTTGTGGACGTATACTTGCCCAAATCCTTAAACTTCCGGCAATCAATTCTTGTACTTCCTTTGCGCAGACAAAGGAATCATTCGATCAAATGTTGGAACAGCTTTCTAAAAACATTCCTACAGAAGTGGTTAAAGAAATAAACGATGAATATCAAAGCCTGACGGCAAGGTGTGCGGAAAAATATGATGTCGAGATTCATTCTCCTTACGAAGTTTTTTGTAATCCAGCCCCACTTACAATCATTTATACAACTAGGGAGTTTCAACCTTTTGGAGAAGTATTCGACCAAACTTACAAATTTATAGGTCCATCCATCTCTACACGATTCATTCAAGAAAACTTTGACCTTACAGCAATCAAGGGAAAAAGACCAATTTATATTTCACTAGGTACTGTCTTTAACCAAGCCATTGATTTTTATAAGCTTTGTTTTGAAGCATTTGGAAATAGCAATCACACGGTTGTCATGTCGATCGGGAAACAAACCCCACTAATCGATTTAGGAGAGATTCCCCAAAACTTCATTGTAAAAAAATATGTTCCACAAACAGAAGTGTTAAAATACACTAAATTATTTATTACACATGGTGGAATGAATAGTACCCATGAAGGTCTCTATTACGGGGTTCCGCTCATTGTAATCCCACAAAGCGCGGATCAACCGATCATTGCCGGGCAAGTTGCCAATATCGGAGCCGGTATTAAATTACAAATGAAAGTCTTGACTGCAAATCAACTACGTGAAGCCGCAGAACATGTGTTAAACAACCCATCTTTCCATAAAGCTGTTTCAAATATAAGGGAATCCTTTCAAAAATCGGGTGGATATCACCAAGCTGTTGATGAGATTTTTGAATTTAAAAGTCAATATGATATCTAAATATAAAATTTCTCTGCTGCCATTATTGGTGGCTTTTTTTAGTGGTTACGGCAATTCCTTTTTTTATCATCCGGATATTTCACAAGATGTGGAAGATGAATTGGAATTCTTTAATATTTACGTGAAGGGTGAAGGTAGGTTTCAAGCAACTGGAACGTACTAGAAACGATAATTATAGACATATCCAGAGCTTCCTAACAAAAAGACTACCTCCTAGTTTTTAGGAAGTAGTCTTTACTCTAGAAAAAATTGACTTTTTATTTTTACGCGTCTTTCATCAACACTACATGATGATTTTTATTTACTATTATTCAAATAAAATTTTTGATTTATTAACCTTTCTTAAACAATCTCAAGTTCCTTTTCAAAAACCTTTTCTGGCGAGACAAAATTATAGCCAAGATCTTTTGCGACAGCTTCGTATGTGATTTCACCATTTGCAAGAGGCGGCAGCAATAAACGGTTTAGAAATGAGTGTAGTGAGAATAGGTACATTTACAAGTGTCGCTACACAATGGCTGCCCCATATTATAAAACAGTTTGAAGATGATCATTCAGGAATCGTCGTGAAATTATTTGAAGGTGATTATTCTACCTTAGAACAATGGATTTCAAACGGAGTAATTGACTGTGGTTTTCTTACTTTACCTACACCAAAATCACTTGAATTTCTACCACTAAAAAAAGATAAGATGCTTTGTATTCTATCAGATCAGCACCCTCTTCATACCCAAGATAAAATTTCCTTTAAACAAATACAAGAAGAACCATTGATTATGCCCAAAGAAGGTTGGGACAATGAGATAAAACAAATTTTTAGAGAAAACAATATAAAACCAAATGTGAAATTCGAGGTATCAGATGACCAAACGATCATTGCTATGGTACAAAATAATTTAGGTATCAGCATACGACCTGAAATGACTTTATCTCATATCCCTAATAACGTTCGTATTCTTAATTTAGAAAATGAATCTTTTCGTTTTATAGGTATGGCTACAAAACCCAATATGTCTCCTGCCACAAAAAAATTTATTAATTGTGTCCACTCATGGTTAAGTGAGCACAATTTACTGGATTATTAACATCAAAGTGTCTGTCATCTAAAAAGTCCTGGTAAGCGAATTTTAACAACAAAAAAACCACTTCCTAATTTTTATAGGAAGTGGTTTTTGCTATTGATATAAATTATTTACATGACTACTTCACATTTTGGTCGGAAAATGTACTTATTTTAAAATGTGATATCAAACATCGGAGGACAAATAGGAGGACACCAGAGGACAAATTTAGATGTAATAATGTATAAAGCCCTTCTCAATTAAAATAGGCTATACACCAATTAAAACCTTAATTAATTGGAAATTGATATCGCCAATATTTTACATACTTATAACCACCTTTTTATATTTTCACATTGTAATTTTCTTCCTTTCCAGCATATCAAATAACATAGTTTCATAGATCATTTTTATCAACTAATATAATTTTTCTGGGTTAAACCAATTTCTATGATGTTAATGACAAGGTTGTAAATATAATTGTTATATGAGATATTCTTATCATAATATGTGAAGGATTATATAGGAGAATAGTCGTAAAAAATCTCTACCTAGGTGGTCCAAGAATCTATGATAAAAAAGTTAGTAAATAATATTAGAAGTTAGGTGGTCTGACATGAATAAACAACATGACATGAATACTGTACTTGTTACTGCATATGCTAAGGCGCCGACTGGGAGCGCTATGTTTGAAGTTTATAAACATGCAGGGATTGTTCTGGAGATTGATCCTAGTAAGCATTCGATTGTGAATGTTGAGTTTACTTTTATAACCGATTTAGCCAAGGATTTTATCAAACGGCTGATTGTCGGGTATCAATTATCTAATGACATTGAAGATCTTATTCACAGGATTGAAGATCATTATTTTGCTCCATCGACCAATTCAGTCATTGTTGCCTTAAAAGCAGCCTATAAAAGGTATTTTGAAAAAATTAATCAATTAGAAAATAAAAAATAGTTTGACATTATTCGCGAAGTGGATTATATTTTTTATAATAATTAATTAAGAAAAGCATCTTCTTAATGACGGAATCTACCAATTCCAACTTGAATTAAGGATACCTAGCTTTCCCAAGAGACAATGAGAGAACCTTTCTGTTTTCTGATTCCTTTTGGTGGCTAGGTTTTTTTGTTTTAAAAAATTCTTAATTGTGTGGAGGTGCTTCCAAAAGGATTTAATTGCTTAAAATTAGTACCAGGAATGTAAGCGTTAACTTAGGGGATAAAAAATAGTAACATAATATTAAGGGGGCATAACCGTGGAGAAAATTACAGGTTTTTTTACGAATCTGATGAGAAAGTATTTACCTGACCCGTTTGTATTTGCGATTGGTTTAACCATCTTGACAATGATACTGGCGATGGTAGTTCAAGGGCAGGGGTTCATTGCCGCAACAACTAGCTGGGGTTCTGGTTTTTGGAATTTGTTAACGTTTACAACCCAGATGGCCGTTATCCTGGCAATGGGTTATGTACTAGCAACAGCCCCGATTATTAACCGGTTTTTAAACAAAATAGTCTCGCACGTTCACACTCCTAAAATGGCGATTATTGTAGCGACGCTTGTTGGGGGAGTCGGCAGTTACTTAAACTGGGGATTTGGTTTAGTAATCGGCGGAATCATTGCCAAAAAATTAGCGTTAAAGGTTAAAGGGGTTCATTATCCACTTATTATCGCGGCTGGTTACAGCGGATTTACCATGTATGGTCTAGGGTTTTCAGCCAGTATTCCTGTTTTGATTTCGACTGCAGGCCATCCGCTGGAAGGTGCAATGGGAGTAGTCACCTTAGCAAAAACAATTTTTTCCTTACCAATGTTGCTAACTAGTCTAGTCGTTATCATTACGCTTCCACTTTTAAATGCATGGCTTCATCCGAAAAATAAAGAAAATATCATCGAAATTAATCCAGCTGTTGAAGCGCAGGAACAAGTAGCAGCAGCGGCGGCGGCAAGTGCATTTGAGGAACGAACATTTGCAAACAAACTAAATAATAGCCGTTTACTTTCTCTTGCTATTGGTGTGATTGGTGTTATTTACGTTATTGCCTTCTTTAATAAGGGAGGAAAGTTAGATCTGAATATGATCAACTTCATTATTCTCTTCCTTGGAATTATTCTTTTAGGTACTCCTGCTAAATATGTTTCTAGTTTGAATGAAGGGATTAAAACGATCTCCGGCATTATCCTTCAATATCCATTCTATGCTGGTATTATGGCAATCATGGCTGGATCTGGATTGGTCGATACAATTGCTCATTGGTTTGTTCAGTTCTCAACGGCAGAAACACTGCCATTCTGGGGATTAATCAGCTCTTTCTTTATTAACTTCTTTGCACCATCGGCTGGCGGACACTGGGTGGTTCAAGGGCCATTTATGATTGACGCCGCGAAAGAATTAGGTGCATCGATTAGCCAGACATCAATGGCGGTTATGCTTGGGAATGCATGGAACGATTTAGTACAACCTTTCTGGATTTTACCAGCATTAGCATTATCAGGTCTGAAGTTAAAAGATGTGATGGGCTATACCGTTGTCATGATGTTCTGGATTGGGATTATTTATTCCGCGGCGGTTCTACTTTGGGGATTCTTGGGCTAAAAGAACATGAAAATTGAAAGAAATAGTATGATATAATAGAAGAAACATGGAAAATCTAGTCAGAAAAGCTGATTTAGATGGTGGAAAGTTGAAATCTTCATGATGAAAACGCTCAACCCGTTTTCATAAAATGAGATGGCCCAGCCTTTCCAAAAGAAGAGCGCTCGTGCGTTTTCTTTTGGGATGGCTGGGCTTTTTGTTTGGTAACAATTTGAGGGGTGATTAGGATGATAAAGGTCAAGCAAGCAGAAGAAATCATTAAAAAAATTAAATCTAACGATACCGTTATGGTCGGAGGGTTCGGCCTTGTAGGGGCACCCTTAACCTTGATTGATGAACTAACTCGACATGATGTAGATGGGTTAACGGTGATTAGCAATAATCTTGGTGAACCAGGAAAAGGTCTTGGGATTTTATTGCGACAAGGGAAAATTAAAAAAGCGATAGGTTCTTATTTTACTAGCAATCGAGAAGTAGGAGATTGCTATAATCAAGGGAAATTGGAGATTCAGTTAATGCCACAAGGTACGATGTCTGAATCGATTCGTGCAGGTGGTGCAGGGATTGGTGGTTATTATACGAAGACAAGCGCCGGGACTGAACTCGCAAAAGGTAAGGAAGTACGGGAGATGAATGGCGAGCTTTATGTTCTCGAGCTACCACTAAAAGCCAATATTGCATTAGTAAAAGCAGCGAAAGCAGATACGCTTGGGAATCTAGTCTATTACAAAACAGCACGAAATTTTAATCCATTAATGGTTACAGCTGCTGATTACGTGATTGCGGAAGTAGATGAGATTGTCGAAGCTGGAGAATTGTCTCCTGAAGAGATAGTGACGCCCCACCTATTTGTCGATGCCATCATCGAAAGCAAAATGATTTTAAGAAAAGAAGGAGTGGTTTCCAAATGAGCAGGGAGAGTCAAGAGCTTATTGCCAAACGTGCTGCAGCCGAATTACAGCCGAACTCGATTGTGAACCTCGGGATCGGGATTCCAACTCTTGTTGCTAAATATGTAGATTCAAGTTCTGTCTTTTTCCATACCGAAAATGGAATGCTCGGGGTAAAGGAATTAATGAGTGACGAAGACTTTGATCCAAGCTTGGTTAATGCGGGGAAACTCCCGATTTCCGAGGAGATTGGTGCCTCGTACTTCAATAGTGGGGAGTCGTTCGCAATGATTCGTGGAGGGCATGTGAATGTCGCCATTCTTGGGGCTCTACAGGTCGATGAGCAAGGTTTGATTGCAAACTGGGCGATTCCTGGAAAAAACATTATGGGTGTCGGCGGAGCGATGGACCTTTTAAGCGGAGCAGGAAAAGTCATTGTCACGACCAATCATACCGCTAAAAACGGGGACCCGAAAATTGTTGAAAAATGTACCTACCCAATTACATCACTCCGGAAGGTCGATGTGATCATCACTGAGTTGGCTGTATTTACCATTGAAGGTGGGCGATTAGTTTTGAAAGAGTTGATGCCGGGTGTCAGCTTGGATGAAGTCAAGGATAAGACAGAGGCAACCTTTGAAATTTGTGAATCTGCTATGACATTGATAGGGGGATAGAATCATGGATAATCGAGTATTTGTTGTGAGTGCACAGAGGACAGCAGTTGGAAAAATCGGTGGTGCATTGAAGGATGTGCAGCCTGATGATCTTTTGCTTCCATTATTTGAAGATCTTAAGCTCAAGAATCTTCTTCCTAATGAAGTGATTGACGAAGTGATTATTGGTCAAGCAAAACAAAGTCAGGATCAGTCTAATATCGCCCGAATGGCTTTGCTTAAGGCCGAGTTACCTGAATCCTTGCCAGGGTATACAGTACACCGTCAGTGCGGCTCCGGGATGCAGGCGATTCATAACGCTTTTATGGCCATTCGGTCTGGAGTTGGGCATACTTATATTGCCGGTGGGGTAGAAAGTATGAGTTGTGCCCCTTATTATATCCGAAATGGACGGTACGGCTTACTATCAGGTAACGGCGAAATCTTGGATCCGAATAAGGAAAGCCAGCCTGGCTCACAGCCGGAGGAAAAATACGGACGTCTCGTGATGGGGATGACGGCTGAGAACCTAGCAGAAGACTATTCCATTTCACGTGAGGAGCAAGATTCATTTGCCTATGGAAGCCAGGTAAAAGCTTTTAATGCAATTGAAAATGGAAGTTTCGAGGATGAAATTGTACCTGTTTCTATTTTACAAAAGAGAGGAGGGCCTGTTGTCTTCTCTGTTGACGAACACCCAAGAAAAACGAGTTTAGAAAAGCTGGCAGCTCTTCAACCTGCATTTAAAAAGGGTGGAACGGTTACAGCAGGAAATTCTTCGGGGTTAAATGATGGAGCCTCGATGCTGTTGGTGGTTTCTGGTGAAATAGTAAAGAAATATCAACTTCAGCCTTTGGTGGAAGTCGTTGCACTTGGAGTATCTGGTGTACAGCCGGACAGGATGGGTATTGGTCCTGTTGAGGCAACAAAAAGAGCGCTAGAAATTGCAAATATCAGCCTAGACGATCTAGATTTAGTAGAATTAAATGAGGCCTTTTCAGCACAGGCATTAGCGGTGATTAAAGAGCTAGACTTACCAATGGAAAAAATCAACGTCAACGGAGGAGCCATCGCTCTTGGACATCCGATTGGAAACAGCGGTGCGCGAATTAGTGTGTCACTTATCCATGCCATGAGGAAGAGGAAAGCAAAGTGGGGACTAGGCACCCTATGTATTGCTGGTGGGCAAGGGATTGCAACATTATTCCGGTCGGTCGAGGAATAAAGGGCATTTTTTAAAGCCTTCGAAAGGTCCTGTGTAGGAGCCATTGTGAACTTTACGGCATTCAATTGTGAATTCCACGGAATTAATTCCAAAACTTGCGGAATTATCTCTAAAATCCGCGTAATTGGTGTTAGTCGAATAACCATTCATGCTAAAAATAAAAAAACTTAAGGAGATGTTAACATGACAACAACTTTTAATGGATTAGAATTTTTCGAGCGTGTTTACGGTCAGGTTCCGGATTGGGTAGCTAAGATGCATCATTTTGCACCTAAGGCCCTTGAATATTACACAAAATTAAGGGGAGAAATTTTAGTAGACGGAGCTCTTTCTAAAAAGGAGAAAGAATTAATCCTGGTCGGAATTAACGCTGCCCGCAGATATGAACGGAGTATGATCTATCATACAAAGGGTGCTATCGATTCAGGTGCCTCCATCGAGGAGGTTGCCGATGTTTTGGCCACATGTATAATCTCAAGAGGCATACCTGCCTGGTTTACGGGTGTTAAAGCGATTGAATACGCGGTCTCTTATGTTGGAAAAGAAGAATTCAATGCTGCACCTCCTGGAGATGAAGAGTCCTTTTTCGCCTCCTTGGCAGACTATAACAGTTATTATGAAAAAGAAGTGGGTGGGGAGCTGCCTAACTGGGTTAAAGTTTTAAATCAATTTAACCCGTCTGTTTTAGAAAGATATACAGATTTAAGAAGAACAGTTCTAAAAGACAATGTTGTCTCTCGTAAACTAAAGGAACTTGTTCTTGTTGGGATTAATGTCTCAGAAATGTATCCAAGAGGGATCGAACTCCATGTTCAGGGTGCAAAAAAATATGGAGCAACCGAAGCGGAAATTGCTGATGTATCTCTTGTAGCGTTACTGACAGCAGGTATTCCGGCTTGGTTTGAAGGTAGCGACTATCTATCAATAGAAAAGTAGACATTATTAGGAGGTGTTTGGCATGAATTTTATAGAAGTTAATGGTGTTCGCTTACATTACCGTTTCGATGGCGGGGAAGATCTTCCGGTTTTGGTTCTTTCCAATTCACTCGGCACCGATCTTTCGATGTGGAATCCCCAGATTGAAACTCTAACACAGCATTTTCGCGTGTTACGATATGACACTCGTGGACATGGTGCATCGAGTGTGCCAACAGGTCCCTATACAATTGAGCAACTTGGACAGGATGTTATCGGCCTGTTGGATGGTTTAGGGGTCGAACGTGCCCACTTTGCTGGGGTTTCCATGGGCGGCATGACAGGTATGTGGTTGGCACTTAATGTTCCTGAACGTCTTGGAAAACTTGCGCTTTGCAATACGGCAGCTTTCATCGGGCCTCGTGAAATTTGGGATGCAAGAATTTCAGCTACTCGTAATGGAGGAATGGAAGTAATTGCGGAGGGCGTTTTGGCTCGTTGGTTCAGAGATCCATATCTGGTGCAAGGGTCTGAAGAGCTGGATCAGGTGAGAAAGGTTCTTTTGTCGACTTCACCTGAGGGGTATGTTGAAGCCTGTGCAGCAGTCCGTGATATGGATCAACGGGATTCAGTCAAACAAATTAACGTACCAACATTGGTAATTGTCGGCAGCGGGGATTTAGCAACGCCTCCATCTGACGGACAATACCTTGCTGAGCAAATTCAGGGCGCGCGCTACGTCGAACTAGAAGGAGCACACCTGTCCAACATTGAGGCTTCGGGGGAATTTACAACGGAACTGGTGGAGTTTTTGAAATAAAACCGGTGCAATGTCATTTCATGCAGGTCAAGAATAATAACTTTAGCGATGATGGACCACTGCTAATTGGCTTTTTCTCAACTTGAAAATGAAAGTTTTCATTATTATATGTATTATAAAAATAATGGAGTAGATAAAATTAAAAGCTTTAACATTACTAAGATGAATGCATAAAAAAAGAAGGTACAGAGTGTACCTTCTCAGATTGTCGAGAAAGAGTATTTTTCTCGGCAATTTTTTATTCTCAGCATTTAATTATTCATTGTACCTGCTAATGGGCCTGTTGATTTCCGCTCTAGGCACTTTGCTTTCCGCGGGCGTGCAGGGG
>NZ_JAGGQX010000008.1:566-5113 GCF_018613095.1 Bacillus sp. ISL-75 | reverse complement strand
TTCTTATTCAAGTAAAGCACCCGTTAGCTGAATATACAAAGGTGTATTTCACTGCTCGTTGGTGAATAGCATTATTCCTCATCTACAAAGTCAATCATCACTCCAACAACCTTTTTTGAAATGTTATATTTTACTTTCACCTCGTACATTCCGTCACCATAACCAGACATTGAAACCGCACCATCTGAGACAACTCCCCCCTGTGCATCTGAAGCAACTACCTCATCAAATTGGATGGCTTCGTTTCTACCAAATGTTTTAAAATCAAAAATTCCTGCTTGTGCAGAGTCAACTCCAATCTGTTTATCGCAAACATGCCATTTCCCACTTGGTTTCTTTTCCCCATAAAATACAAATAAGTTTTTAACAACTTCATCAGGAGTATAAGATATGGAAGCTGTCCAATTACCATTTTTCACATTTAAAAGTGCGATTTGCAACTTAGCTTCTTCATCCACTTTATAGTACGGGTCAGTAACAATTAGCTTTCCACTTTCAACCATAAAAGTGCCAAGTATATTAGGCTTATTAGTATTCACTTTCGGCACATGCCAATCAATAAATTCACTTAATGATAAAGACGCATATTTGCCTAACCCAGTTTTGTCATTCCAAGTATAAATTAGTTCCTGCATAAATCTTTTCCTAATTCGATAGCAAAGTTTGTCACCACTCATTTTTTCACCAATACAAACCATATCACTCGGTAGATTTTTGGGTCTGTTCTGATGTTGTTTTACTATATCAATTGTTAATGCCGTTTGTTCATTAGTTTGAATAGGGAACAAAGTCCAATCGCCAAATTTTGCTCCATTCGTTTCTAAAAAAAGTTCCTTGTATTCATCTGGAAAAATAGCACCAAGTGCTTTTTCTGTTTTTTTCAATTCAACTAACGACACGCCAGCCACTTTCGAACTTGGATTAATCATGTTTATTACTTTCTTCATCTCTTCCTCCATGATACTTACGGATTACTTTGTCATACTACATTCAAATTAACTAAGAATGTTTTCGATATTTATTATAAAAAACCCTCTATTTATTCAATAAAATAAAGCATTTCTTCTTCAACTAAACTGCTCGTTAGTGCAATAAGAAAAAAGCCAGCTTATATGGCAGCTGGATCTTTAACTCTTGCACCCTTAAGTTTAACAATAAAATCAATAATTTTCGCCAAATTGCTTACAATATGAATACAATACGCTAAAAGGAGATTAAAAAATGCTTATTAAAAGGATGGCGATATTTTTACCACTATTTCTTTTTTTTGTCTATTTCCCAACACTTGCATTAGAAACTACGGGCACTTTCAGAATTATAAACGACAAAAAAGAGATTATTGTTTCAAAAGAAGTTTCATTTCAAGAAGAAGAAACATTATACGAAGTGACTAAAAGGACATTTGAAATAGAAGAATCCAAGGGTAATATTATATCTATCAACGGTATTGCCTCCATTCCGAAGAAAAATATACATTGGGCTGCTTTTGTAAACGGGAATTTTGTAGAAGTAGGATTAGATGAAGTCCTTCTCTATGCAAACGATAATGTAGTATGGGCTTTAAAAAACTATGATAATGAAGAAATTTTAAAATAAATACGCTCGCATACTTATTAATCACACCTAAAATAATGAATTTACACTCGTTATTTTAGGTGTGATTTACTTCCTTTAAAAAGATATTTTTTTGTACTCTTCAATATTCCTGCCCAGTTACAAGAATACGAAAAAGGCTTTGCTCGTTATTCAAGCAAAGCACCCGTTACTTTAAGTACAATACTTCACAAAATCTAACGATTACGTTATATATGGTTTCGACTTGATTTACTAATAAGTTAACTAATATATAGCAGCATTTTTTAATTAATCATTATAATTAAAACATTGCCAAGAGGTTAATCCTTAACGGTTATCGTTATTTCCCTTAATTCCTTTATTGGTGCAAAATACCACTCAATAATATTAAAGTTACTGAAACTTACTAAGTATGTTTGGTGTTTGTTTCTAAGACTCAAGGGTTGATCAGGAACCCTTACCAATAGATTTTTTCCATTATATGTTAATTTCCAATAATAAAAATTACCTGTATTTATAGCTCTGACTCCCAAAAACAACATTTTCTCTAAGCCGCCAAATTTCGTTAATAGTTTAAGTAATTCATCAACTAATAAATAATAATTGTCAGGTAACTCTCTCTTTTTTGAATCACTCATACTCCCTTCTCCCCTTAAAAAATCTAATTATGATATATGTAAACTTTATCCGCTTATATCTTTACAATATCTTATGACGAATAAATTTTCTTATGAATACTGTTACTAAATTAGTTTTATTTTAATATTGAAGTAGGAGTTCCTTTTCTTTCTTCCAGTAACAGCCCTTTAGTTGAATAAAAAAAGCCGTCTGAAATGACAGCCCGATCTTTAACTCTTGCACCCGTTAATTGAACAACATATCATTCTTGCAATCCAGTATATTTTCTCAGAATTCGTTCCCCTTCTTCGTCAATTTCGCAATAAACATTTCCTTTGTCATCTTTGATTTTCGGCAAAATCGGAAGGTTAAAAGTGATTCCATCTGCATCAGTCATCCTGAGATTTATTTTGACAGCCTCAAAAGTCTTCTCTAATGCTAAAAAGTCCTTTACTGTCATTTTAACTCTTATTTTCTCCATTGTACGGCTTTTAATATGGAATGTTATAACAGGAAAAGTTGAATCGGACATACATTTTCACTATCCATTCTTATATGGCATATGAGTATATAGTACCACAAATAAATAATTTGTTGAAAAAAAAGAGCCAAAAGGCTCTAAATTAGAGTTATAGACTATTCAATTCGGAAAAATGAACTAGTTTAACTTGATTATTAAGTGCTCCAGTTTCTACAATTTCACAGTAACCAGATGCATATTGAATAAGCAAAATATACTCTTTCCCTTGAAAATAAACACGTGTCTTCTCCATTATACCACTTCCAATTACTTTTTACCTAATTTTAAATTAAAATGGTACCTTTGTCTGTGAATATTTTACAACATAGGTCTATTTCCATTAAAATCTGCTTTATGTCATTTAAACGTAGCTTGCCTATTACAAAGTCGCTATTTTTTATTGAACTAAACTGCCCCGTTAGCATAATAAGAAAAAGCTGCCACTTAGACAGCACTAGTTTTTCGTTAATCAACTGTCAGTTCAATAAAAATGCAGTTGGATTCTTAAAAAGAGCAAACAGGCTAATCCCATTTGCTCTTTTTTCATATTATGGATTAGCCTGTTTAACCCATTTAGCAACTATTTTGTGCGTTTATCTTGATCTTAACATCTGCTTCCACATCCAATACCATATCGCCGTTTTGGACTACTGGTAATTTGTTACAAACGGTTTTTCCCAACATAAATAGCAGGATAAGTGGAAAAATCCCCCATAAGACAAATGTTCATTTTTAAAATAACGTCATGTGCAAAATTAACTAATATTAATTAAAGAGTCTAGCAAGAACCATATCTAACAGCAGCCGCCATATCCATGATGGAATGGATAGCCGCCATAACCATGATGGAATGGATGACCACCATAACCATGATGGAATGCGTGACCACCATAGCCATGATGGAATGGGTAACCACCATAACCATGATGGAATGGGTAACCACCATAACCCATGCCATAACCAGGATAACCTCCATAAACCATACCGCTTCCAAAGAAATCTCTTTCCATTTTATATCTCCTCCTCAAATTGTTTCAAAAATAGTGTATGTGTCCATTTTTAAAGAGGAATAGATATTTGCCTATTTTCAAGTGTCTTCTTGGCTGTTATTTTAATTGCGGTATAGTCATAACTCCTCATTGTACTAGTGTTCATAAGACTATTAGCATCAATCACTGATTTACTGTCTTCTTGTTTAACCTAGCTGCAACTCATTGTTAAGCTCTTGCACCCGTTAGCTTAATAACAGACTTCCCCTCCAGGCAATGTAAATACGTCAAATCCATCGTCACCTTGTAATGTCCATCCTTCGAAGTAACTACTAGCGTGAAATAATTCAAAGGTAAGATTACCTTCAAACTCGACTATAAATATAAAGCTGTTCATAAAATGAAATGTGGATTGTCAACACTAAACTAGACAACTTTATTAAGGTGTTGAAGTTTATAATCAACAGGACTTACATAACCAAGTGTTCCGTGAATTCGTATGTGATTAAACCAGTGGACATAGTCATGTAATTCCCTTGTTAATTCTTCTAAACTATCAAAATGTCGTCCTTTAACAAACTCTGTTTTAATGATTTTGTACGTTGCTTCAGCTACGGCATTGTCATACGGGCAGCCCTTCATGCTTAATGATCGTTGAATTTCAAACGTCTCTAAAGCATCGTCAATCAGTTTATTTTTGAACTCATTTCCACGATCCGTATGAAAAAGCTGTATTTTACGGAGGTCCCCTTTCATGGAGGCGAATGCTCGATAGACGAGTAATGCATCTTTATTTGGACCTGCGCTGCAGCCTACGATTTCCCGATTAAAGAGGTCGACAAATA
>NZ_JAGGQX010000008.1:0-394 GCF_018613095.1 Bacillus sp. ISL-75 | reverse complement strand
ACATTGCTGATATCGAGTATTTGTGTTGGTTATTTCGAATCACATTTACTTTCGTCCTAGTATCAGCGCTGCTTGCTTTAAAATGTCGTTCTCCATCAGTAACTGCTTGTTTTCCTTACGGAGTTTAATCAGTTCAGTTTCTTCCGGTGTTTGATTGTCTTTTTCTTTGAATGATCCACTCGTCTGACTTTGACCCACCCACTTATCCAGTGATGAAGGGGTCAAGTCATATTCACGAATAATTTCTTGTCTAGGCTTGCCGTTCAAATAAAGCTGAACCATCTGATTCTTGAATTCTTCTGTGAACTTTCTTCGCTCTCTTTTGGTCATAATAGATTCTCCTCAGTAATAGTAACTGTAGTCTACTTGACCTTAATATTTCTGTCCAGTTAAC
>NZ_JAGGQX010000088.1:0-6073 GCF_018613095.1 Bacillus sp. ISL-75 | reverse complement strand
CTTAGGCGAAGACTACTTTGATAAGCAGAGACAACAATCTATCGTTCGGCATTCACTGAGACGACTCGAAAGTTTAGGATACACCGTTACGTTAGAAGAACCTAAAGCATCTTAATCCAGTCACTTTTTAAACCATAGATCAATGAATCTGGCGCTCTCCCCTTTTTTAAAAAATGAATGAGCTGCGTCCTCTTTAGTATTGCCTTTTTTCACTGAGTTAAAGAAGTTAATTTTCATGGTAGTTTAAGAGTGGAGAATAGATTATTAAAAGAACTCCTAATAAAATAAGACCAATAATAATAATTAATCCATTACTTAAATCTAATACGATACCTAAAATCACCCATAAGAAATAGAAAATTTTAGTTTTTGTACTTTCATTTATATAATTTTTATAAGCTTCTTTAATGAAGCACCCTAAAATGATACTTCCGCCAACAACCAACATAATCCCAATAGCCACTATTTTCATAATCGTACGGTTTTCTTACTCCTTTTAAGGAATTTTATGCCTGTTAGTTTGTCACTTTTCTACTTCAAACACCTGCCAGTTTAGCTGAACAAAAAAACAATGCCTTCTTAAAGCATTGCACCTTTCAGTTGAATAATATTAATATTCACTACTATTACAACCACACTCATATTCCTTGAATTTATATTCTTTATAAAGTCTAAACTCTTTAAAGTCACTTGTATCCGATTCATAAACCTTAACCACGGGAGCAACATCCACTTTTGCCAATTTCCTTATTTGTTTTTCCATATCCTCGGAAGCGTCTATATTATATTCGTTCATATCTAAATAAAGATTATTATGTTCACAAACTTCATACGTCACTGCGATATAATATTTTTTCATTTTTCCCATTCCCTCAATTTTTTGTTACACTAATATGCCCTATTCTTCTTGGACTATCCTGACCGTTAATACAACAACAAAACGACGCAGCAATATTAACTCAATTTAAATTATCTTATTAATGGATAACCATTGCTTAAATTGGTGTACTCCAATATCATAATCAAATTCTTTTTTGTAAATGGAAAAAATTCTTGTTCCAAATGGTTCAATTGTTAATTCGTTTTCTGGGGTATTATTATTAATCCCATACAGTTTAAAATCAAAGAATATATCCCATATATCCTCAGATTGTCTTTTAAATGCTATCGACTCATATTCACAATTATCCTGGTAATAACCTATATGCAGATGATATTTATCATCATACAAAATATCCATTAAGCACCTCTATTTTTATCATTTAAATTTACTACAATTCGGCATATAGAATCAACAATCCTTCTTCAAGTAACCTGCCCCGTTAACACAATAAGAAACAGCCACCATTATGGCAGCTGTTTCTTCAACTCTTGCACCCGATAGTTTAAGTACATTATTTCACAATCACAGAAAAAGCTATTAACAGCTTTTTTGATTTTTTTAGATTTTTCTTACTTTATCATATTTTCTTTTTAACAATTTAAAGTCTTCATTAGATTTCAGTTCAGGATATTTATCAGTTACAGTATTGAAAAACTCTTGGATTGATTTTAACGCTCCATCTAAGAATTCCTCTTTATCAATAATAAAGTTACTCTTTATTGGCATATTTTCTTGATATAAAATATTCTTACCGTCATACCAATGTACTTTTATATCTTCTTCAACATCCTCAACATATGTGTGCATAAATAATTGAAATTGGTTATTTTCATTTAACACGACAAGTTTATAAATGTTAGGTAAATCACCTAATTCATACAAGCCAGGTTTATTTGATTCTGCTAAAAAATTTAACAAGTCATTAACTATATTAACAATTAGATACTTCATTTTGGATTCAAAAGGAATCCTTCCGTTCAAAGGTGTTTGTAAGTAATTGAAAAAGAAGTTATTTTTTCTATAGGTTATATCTATAAATCCATTTAAATGTAATGCTGGGTCAAAGTCTGTTTCGGTTAACCAACTTCTTAGTGTTGGCGAGTCTTCTATTTGAAAATTAATCTTAAACATTTATTAACCCCTTTTCGGAACTTGGTTTACTTATTTGAACTACTTCTATATTGTAATTAATTATTCTTTCTTTAATTAACCTGCCCTTTGGCTCAATAAGAAAAAGAGCTGCCGCCGCAACTCCTAGTTCACCTCTTGCACCCGTTAGTTTAATAAGAAGGTGAATATATTCTATCTGTATCAGTATCAATAACAAACTCGACCATTAAGTCGCAGTGTCATAGGTAATTTGTTCAAAATTGTGAAGCCCGCAAAACACATTAGGAAGGTCTTTTATCTCATAAGTTAACTCTTTTGCTTGCAGATACTTTTGTTTTAACTGTTGTTTGGAACACTTTTTACCCGTAAGTAGAACTTGATGGAAATAACCGTCGATTTTAATAATCAATATTATCACGACTGGTTGCTAATCAGTCATATAGCTTAGATTTTTATTAGAAATCACCCTTATTTTACCATAATTCCTTCTTCCACTAAACTGCCCGTTACTTTAAGTACATTATTTCACAAACTTTTACCATTTGAATTTGTAATATATAGAATCTCTTATAACTACAGATTTCTTTCTAATAACATCCCCAGTTGTTCTGCTACTACTTCAAGCGGATCAGGAATTCCTTTCATGAGATAGGTTTCAATTACCCCTACGATAGCTGACCCAAGGAAGGTAAGAATCAGGGCTTCACTAACCCCCTCGTTTTTCCCTTTGAGGATATTTTCGTCATGCTTTAATTCTTCGATGATCAATTCTTTGAAGTGTTTCCGAAAAGCAAAAGCTCCTTGTCCTATTAACATCGTCGAAAAAAATAAATAATGATTTTCTAAGTATTCAAACCAAATAATATGAGCTTCTTTTAAGCTTATGTCAGATAGAGGGTCACATAATTTTCTAAGCTCCTGCATATGTCCTTCAATGAGTTTATCCAATAAATCATATTTATCAAGGTAATGAAGATAGAACGTTCTGTTCCCCACATTCGCTCCAATGCAAATATCCTTTACCGTAATTTTATCAAACCCTTTTTCTGACATGAGTTCAACAAAAGCGTTTTTTATGGCATCTTGAGATTTAAGTATCCTTCTATCGACTTTAATCATTGTCATAGCCTCCTAAACTTTCTTAATAATTAATGCGCAATTCCAATTAATTCGTGCGTTAATGCGTGGATTCAACGAAATTGACGATTGAAAACATTCTGTTTCCCTATTATATTATACACATAGAATATATAATACATATGCGCGCATTATTTCTTCTATGTGTAGACTGGTTAAAAAACATGGTGGTCATGGTGGCGAAAGAATTCGTTTCTGCTAAAAATATATATAGGTGGTCAAAAAGTAGCCCGTTTTTCAATGGAGAAGTTGGAAGGCAGGACTAAATTTCTAATAGAAGGAGAAAAAAACATGCGAAAATTTACATTTGAATTAAATGAAAAAGTTACAAGAACAGAAATCCGTTTTACAAACCGTTTTGGTATAGAATTAGCTGGTGACTTATATTTACCAAAAGATGAAGACGACAAAAAACTTCCTGCACTTGTAATCGGTGGACCATTCGGAGCTGTTAAAGAACAAGCATCTGGGCGTTATGCCAATGAGATGGCATCTTTTGGATTCGCTGCACTAGCTTTTGACGGTTCATACACGGGTGAAAGTGGTGGGACACCCCGTAATGTTGCAGCACCAGACATCAACACTGAAGATTTTATGGCAGCCGTTGATGGAATAGGACTTCAATCCAATATTGACCGTGAACGTATCAGTGTGATTGGTATATGTGGATGGGGCTCAATTGCTCTTAATGCAGTCTCTATGGATAAACGTGTCAAAGCTATCGCAACAGTATCGATGTATGACAACTCAGCAGGCTTGGGTGGTCTTCCATTAGAACAACGTACACAACTGTTCGAGTCATTAAGTCAACAACGCTGGGCGGATGCAGAAAATGGTACATTCGCACCAATGGCCGATCAATTACCAGCAGAACTTCCTGAAAATCCAGATATGGATACCAAAGAAACGTTTGAATTCTATAGAACACCACGTGGCTTCCATGATAATTCAATTCTATCAAATGGTAGCTGGAATGCGACGATGCCATTTTCATTTATGAATACACCAGTTATGAATTATATTGATGAAATTTCGCCACGACCAACTTTATTTATTGCGGGAGAACATGCATTCTCAAAGCCTTTAAGTGAAGTGGCTTATGAAAAAGCTAAAGAACCAAAAGAATTATTAATTGTCTCAGATGCATGGCATGCGACGTTATATGATAATATGAAAAAAATTCCATTTGATAAATTAGAAGAATTTTTTACGAAAAATCTTAAATAAACATCTAATCTAAGTTCTGTCATAAGACAGGACTTTTTTAGAACTTATTAAACAATTCAACATACAGAATAAGGAGAGAACAATGAAAATTACAATATTTGGAGCGAGTGGTAAGGTCGGCAAGTATGTTTTGGAGGAAGCAATAAGTCGTGGACATCACGTAGTAGCAGCAATGCGTAGAGGTAAAACGTTAAGCACTCACCCGTTAGTAAAACATATTGCAGTAGATTATGATGATATATCTGATATTGAACTGGCTTTAGCAAATAGCGATGCAGTCATTATTGTATTTGCAGGTTCAGGTGGGGTTGCAGAGCCTACTGCAAATATTATTCAAGCTATGAAAAATCAACATATAAAACGTCTTGAGCTTTTAACAGCTTTTGGAACAAGTCCTGAAGCACGTAAAAAATTAGGTGTTCTTACAAGATTAGCACTTATACCTTTTAGTCCCTGGTTTGGCGATATGCCAAAACAAAATAAAATGGTAAGTGAATCTGGGCTGGATTATACGATCGTTATGCCTTCATGGATCACCTATGAAGAAGGTAAGACACCTTATAAACACGGCGATTTCAAAGGCAAATCTGCTATAAGTAAGATTCGTCGTGTCAACTTGGCAGATTTTATAATTAATAATCTAGAGCAAAATGCCTATATCGGTGAAAGTGTTTATATTCAAGAGTAAGGGAGAAGATTATGAATATTCTTGTTAAAACAGCTGTGAGTCAAGTTTTAATAACTTCTCATGACTCTTTTTTTGAACTCCTGTCATTTTAGGAGTTATTTATCATAGATTTTAGGCGATATTTTGCACTAACAACATATAAATTTTTGAGATTCATCCCAACATAAAATAATACATGCTTTTATAAATTAACGTCTTATTCAACAAACGCACCCTATAGTTTAATAAGGTTCTTTCCTTAATTGCTTAAACTAACTTAAAGATTATAGGTTAGTACTTTAATCCTTCCTCCAATTTTTTTGGTTCTGATAGATGTACTTTACTCTTTTAGAAGTCCGTTTAACGGTAACCATTAATAACGCAGTATAGATTGTTGTTAAAACTAATCCAACTAAGGCACTATAGTACATAACATTTAATTTTTGGATGAATTTAAATTTCAAAAAAATCACCTCTCACTTAACTTTTTCCTTATCATAGATATCTTCCTGCCATAACTGATAAAGATATAGAATGACGGCTAGTATTGTCATTGTCAAAAGATTTTTGAGTGGAGAGAAACTACCAGTTTCTCTTATCTCTAGCTTGTTTAACATTTTAGTAAGACCCATCCCGTAGAAGAGATCGATTATTAAATTAACAATAATATAATATCCGAAATTTACGAAATGTAAAATAAAATATCCATATTGTACCTACCAAGAATATGCCATATACAGTAAATAATGGTGCTATTTTGTCCCAGCTAAAAAGAGTCTCTTTAAATTTCCACCAGTTATATGACCAAGCCATTTGTGCCAATATTGTGTTGAGCACTGTGGCAAATAGAGCAACAGGCATATATCTTCGAATTGCTAAACGGTCTAAAAAGATCAAAGAAATCCAAGGAATAATAAATATAGACCAAAAAAACCACTTTAACCATTTTATAAGTCCTTTCGGTATTAACTTTATATATAATTTGTCCTCTATTGCTAAATAAAATGCATCTTCTTATTCAACTATCCTGCCCGTTACTTCAATAACAT
>NZ_JAGGQX010000087.1:0-13454 GCF_018613095.1 Bacillus sp. ISL-75 | reverse complement strand
TTACCCCATCATTTGATTCTTCGATATAATCCTTCAGTTCCGATAGGAACTGTCTAGCCTTTACCAGAGAAATGTGACCATCCTCCATTTAAGCTAGAAACATTTCGCACAACTATCCTGCCCCATTAGCTTAATAAGAACTGCAGTTTCAATTTCGTGAAACAGGTCAATAATTCCTGAAAAAAAGAATTTTTTGGGGAGAGATGAACTTGTTATTATCTCAAGCATGGGAAACGTATGAATCTGATAAGCGTATTGAAGGCTTTTCGCCGCAAACATTAAAAGCATATAAACTACAGTCGGGCTTACTTATACGCTTTTTTAATGATGTTCAACTTGATACGATCACTACGAATCAATTAAAAACTTATTTAGCAAACTCAAGTGAAAGCCTTAAGCCAGCAAGTTTGGCTCATCGAATTCGTTTTATGAAATCATTATTTCGATGGTCTCATGAAGAAGGGCATATTCCCAAAAATCCAGCAACTAAAATAAAAGAACCTAAAACCGGAAAACGAATTCCTAAATTTTTGACCGAAATGGAAATTGAACATTTACGGGAAGCTTGTTGTTCCCCAATGGAAAAGTCTCTGTTTGAATTCATGTTCTCCACTGGATGCCGAATAGGAGAAGTTGTTACCTTAGATAAGGGTAGAATTAATTGGTCGAACCGGTCAGCTGTTATAAGAGGTAAAGGCGATAAGGAACGTAAGGTCTATTTTAATATTCGCTGCGAAATTTGGTTAAATCGATACCTGGATAATCGAGTAGATAGGGATCCTGCTATCTTTGTCACGGAACGGGTTCCTCATCGAATGAGTATTGCCACGATGAGATACATAATTAAGCGGATTTCCAACCGTGCTGGCATTAACAAAGACATTCATCCACACCAACTCAGGCACAGCTATGCAACCCATTTATTGAATAATGGAGCACCTCTCGATGTTATTCAAAGCTTATTAGGTCATGAAAAAAGTGAAACTACCCGGATTTATGCCCAATTAAGCGGAAGCATCAGACAGGAATGTTATAGGAAGTATTTTTAGCAATAAAAAAGCAATGCAGTCGAAATGCATTGCTTTTTTGACTCTTGCACCCGTTAGCTTAAGTACAACGTTTCACAATCTCATTTTTACCAAAGCTTATCAATAAGTTGTGATTCATTTACTTCAAGATTTCGATGTTATTGCAATAAAAATCAATATCCCTATTTTCAAAACCCCGAACCTGGAATTTAATATTCTCCCAACTCTTATCACGAAAATCAACAACTTCCAACCCTGATAATTGGATTACTGTTCCGCCAGCAATCATCTCAAAGTTTTCCACCCTGTTAAAACGAATTTTCACCTCAAATCTCTGAGCTTCTTTAGTATCATAGATAAAAGTTATATCTACATTTGTCCGATTTCTTTCGTCAAACAAGGCTATGTTATCAAACTCTACGAAGTATCTAATATCTGTGATGTATTCTAAATCAAGAAATGAAAATTCGGGAGAAATATCCGTCAATAAATTCATATTTTCAATTTTCAGCAAAGTAATTCCCCCATTTATTTTAATATTGATGTCCTTAACATTTTTCAAAAGGTCGGAGAAATCAATACACCTCTAGCTTCGCTCAATACTTTTATAAATTCGCTGTTCTTCCTTATATCTCCTTCTTATGCTAAACTGCCCCGTTAATTCAATAAGAAAAAAAGAATCGCCGCATAACCCCATTTATTCACCTACTAAGCCATCACCATCTCGATCATCCATATATTTATAGAGCCATGAATCTCGCGTAATGGCATTTTAAAACCAGCAGCTTTGGCTTCAGCGATCGTAACACTTCCGTTATGATTGGTATCCACTTTACTAACATCTTCATTACTATTTTCCGTTTCGGTTGCAGGTACATTGTCTGTTTTCGGTGGCGTACTGCTCGTACCTGTCGTTTTCCCTAAATTTTTGTTCACTTCATCTGGGTTTACATTGTCAAATTCATCTGTAATGGATCTGCCCTGAATTTTGTATGTGAATTTATAATGGTTCGGAATTTGTGTCTGAGTATTTGGATATTGAATCACTGCTACGAAATCAGTACAACCTCCTGCATCTCGAATCACTTTTTCCATATAAGCTTGATCGCCGTGCCTATTGAGAATGCTGTCCTGAGGTGTAATGTTATATGCGTTTGATACTCCCCCAAGCGAGTCAGCAATCACATGCCCTTTATCCAAGGTTGGACTCTCTGTACCAGGAACATTCGCTTCATCAGAGTAATATCTTCCTGATGACAATACATGATCAGTATTCGGATTTTGAAGTGTTATATTTTTCGCCTCAACACGAATTAGCTGACCGTATTCATTTGTAAAAGCCCAATATTCCCTGTCGCCAAACCCGACATCAACTCTGACATTCGGCTTTCTATAACCTGACATATCTCCGCCATCTACTACAATTAGTGTATATTTACTGTAGTCAATGTCACCATTAACACTTGTTATCGTTGGTGTACTAGTGGCAGGAACGCTTGGACTGACTACGCTTTCACTAGTCGTTTTTTCCGCTTCATCGTCAGGTGTACTTTTTTTGCTTTCAACAGTGGCTGCTTGCTTTTTGCTTACTTCTTGAGTTTTATTTTTTTTGGCATTTTCCTCTTTGCTAGTTGTTTCATTTGATGAACAAGCTGCAAGGAAAACTAATAAAAACGCCATAAATAAGTAGGTTAATTTCTTCATAAATTGTCCCCTTTTTGTAAACATTTGTAGAAATACCAATACTATTATACTGCTAAAATACTTCAAAAAACGAATAAATTTATATAATTTAAAAAGGATTCCAAGCTAAAGCTGAAATCCTTTTTATCTTAACTCCAACAAATTTATATTCCCCATATGATAATCCTTAATGTTATTAACCTAGTTATGGTAAAACTCCTTATTCCATTAAACTGCCCCGTTAGCTTAAGTACAATTTTTCACAAACTTATTTTTGATTTAAAATTAAAAAGGCACTTGGCAACTTCTCTTCTTGCATTCCTTGTGAAATATTTTTGCAATTCCATCCCTTTTATAATCGGAAATATTTTATCTATGATGATTTCGTTTTATTTTAATGGAAGTATGTCGGATACAGTTATGTGGGATGGTGGTTATTTTAAACCATTTTCTTCTTCTCAACTATTAGAAGTAGTAAGTCTTTTAAATTTAATTCCACAGTACATAGCAATGATTTTAGCGAAAAAAGTTCATATTATTTTTAAAAATTAAATTCAAAAGGAATCCTTGTTAAATAGGATACTTAATAAGATTGTGAAATGATTCACTTAAAGTAACGGGTGCTTTAGTTGAAGATGAAGTCCATAAAAAGTTCCTTTTTCTTTTGACAAAGTTATCAACTTTATTGATTAGCAGAGTAGCAAAAAGAGTGGGCAATTAAACCCACTCTACGAAGCTTGGCAAGCGCAATAAGCCCGCCTTTGTTAAATTACGGTATTTCACACGTACACCAATCGGAGTAATATACGCAAAATCATCGGTTTCCTTTAAAATTGGAGCGCGGTAAACCTTCGCTTTTTCACTCGCAGGTACTCCGAGCTCCATCACGCCCATGTACTTACCTTCAGTGTCCGTCAACAGCCAGCCGAAATCCTTCGGTTGCTTGCGGTAGCCCACGACGAACACATCGGAGTATTGATAATTGATTACCTTAAGCCATGAATGCGACCGTTTGCCAACTTCATAGCGAGAGTCTTTGCGCTTTAAGACAATACCTTCTAATCCTTGGGCCTTGATCGCGTCAAAGTAAGCCTCACCGTGGCCTTCGATAAACTGTGACTTGGTAATCAGCGCGGAATCATTCGGCACCAGGTCCGCAAGTATTTCCTTACGTTCAAGCAACGGAAGTTTAGTGACACGTTCACCTTCACGCTGTATGACGTCGAAGGCCACAAAGCTGACTTGCGATTTATCTTTCGAACTTATGAACCGGCTCATCATCGCCTCGAAGTCTGGTTTCCCATCGTTGTCGCTAATGATCAACTCGCCATCAAGAGTGGTTCCAGGCGGAATATCGAGATTGTGAAGTTCGGGGAATTTCGATGTGATTTCGTTGTTGTGGCGTGAATATAGGCGGACTTTGCCCGCATTATCAACTGAATATATTAAACGGATGCCGTCGAGTTTCAATTCCGTGATATATTCGGAGTCGTCGAACGGCTGATCCGATTTGTGTAAAAGCATTGGTTTAACGAACATATAAAAACACCTCGCCTTAATATTACCACGAATAATAGAACGGAATATTAGGAGACTAATGGAAGTAGTATGTAATGCCTTTTGGCTGCTTAATCTATATAATACAACATTTGCAAAGCACAACCATTTTAATGAAGAGGTTGTACCAACGTTATTAACAAAAAAAGAGCCATAAAAGGCTCAACATGATAATTTATATTAATTGTATAAACCTTCTAGAATTTCTTCAAAATCAAGCAATTTATGTGACTTTATGATATAACCAAGGTTCATTGGAATTTGCGAAACTGAAATCGGTCTAGAAGAAGGAATATTCAATACAGCTATTTCACCTGTCGCGGTAAATTGCGGACCTGCATACAAGATACCAAGTAACATTACACGTGTACCTAAATTAATACCTTTTCCTGAACTATAACTAATCAAAATGCTAGACTTTACTTGATAGGCAGCAATAACCAAGGTTCTTTAGAAATAAGATTTTTCACTGACGGAAAGTTGTTGTATAATTTCTCGATTAGGTACATAACCAATTCCTGGTTTCTCACCCGCCTATTTCTTTTGGAGAACTATCAGCCATAAATTTAATTTTTATTCGTTTTGTTCTCTCACTAAAATATCATTGTCAATTATTAGTGGTTTTTTCTACAAAATTAATCTTTTTCATTATTTTTTGTATTACTCTCGGAAAAAAGTAAGCCCCAAAAAAAGCGCAAATAAAAGCCTGTAACCAAGTTATTAACCATGAATGTAAAAATGTTTTATCATAACCCCTATTTATTGAGATTAATATAAATGAAATAAAAAAGGACATACTAAAAGCCATTAAAAATGCAAAAATGATATTTTTATATTTAATATTAATATTTATTATTACTCATCTCCTCATCATTTAATATAACTACATTTTTATCTTAGGAATCCCTACATATATTTTCAAGTAAGAACAGAACAAATAACAGATGTTCCCTAACCTTTATGTATTTTTATTAACACTAGCTATATAGTAACAATTACATTCACATTAGTAAAACAAGTATTTATGATGGAATTATAAGTAATTCTTATATAAAGGAGTTAGTGAGAGTGAATACTTATTATTCTTTTATAAAAGCAATAGAAACAGGCAGTTTTACAGAAGCGGCAGAAGAACTTGGGTATTCTCAATCCGCCATTAGCCAAATGGTGAATTCTGTAGAAGAAGAACTTTCTAAGAAACTTATTTACGTTCTAGAAAGGGAATTACACTAACACCAGATGGAGATGAATTTTTTCCATATATAAAAGCATTTAATAATTCGCATAAGGAATTGATAGAAAAACGCAAAGAGATGCAGGGACTACAAAGTGGACTCATAAGAATTGGTACCTTTTCTAGTGTTACAAGTCATTGGCTACCAGGATTGATAAAAGACTTTAAGGAACAGTACCCAACTGTTCATTTCGAATTACACCAAGGTAATTATACGGACATCTCTAATTGGATTAAGAAAGGAAGCGTAGACTTTGGGTTTGTGAATTCAAATTCTCTATCGAATCTAACTACCAATGACCTAATCTCAAAAACATTATTATTATTAATGAATCATTAGACACAATTTATTGAAGCCCCGGTATTATAAAAAATATTTTGAATTTTAGCCGTAAAAAGAAGATTTTTTTGATTAGAATTTAACATTAATAAAATCTATAATTAGTTTAAATTATTGGTTAGTTATAATTCTTTACATAAAAATGAAAGCGCATTAATACAAGCGTCCGGAATGTTTTTATTGATATCATAATATAAAAGGAGCTCATTTTTTTTATAAGGAAGTGATGTTATGGATGATGAACAACTTTTAACCTTCATTACTGTTTTTGAGTTAAATAATTATACGCGTACAGCAGACTACTTGAATTTAACACAGCCCGCGGTAACGGCAAGAATTCAAAAATTAGAAAATGAACTGGACTGTAAATTATTTTACCGCGACGGAAAAAAAATCCTATTGACTAAGGAAGGAACTGCCCTGCTTCCATATGCACGTAAAATATTAAACAATGTAAAAGAAGTAAGACAGGTGATTAAAGGTATTAAAACTCCAACGATTACCATTGGATTATCACCTGCCATCTCTGTTTCGATTGTCTTAGAGGTTTTATCACTGCTGCGCAAAACAAGTGAGTTTTCGTTTGAATTAGTGGAAGCAGCGGACTCTGTAGAAGTTTCTAAAATGATTGAAGATGGGTCAATCGATATAGGGCTGGTAAGAGATGTAATCCCATTTACAAATCTGGAATCTGAATATATTTTTCATGAAAAGCTTGTTTTTATTGTTGGAAAAGACCATCCATTAGGTGGAAAAGCTGAAATTTTTAAAGACGATCTTATTGACCATACGATGATTTGCTATCGTAGAGAAACAGCCTTATGGCGAAAAATTGATGAAAGATTAATCGGAGTAAGAAATCTAAAACGAATTGAAGTCGGCGGATTCGAAATGGTAATATCGATGATTAAAAATAACTGGGGTTTTAGTGTCGTACCAGAACTAATTCTAGCTAATCACACAAATACACACAATAAAGATTTATGTACCGTCCCTTTTGCTGAATTTAAAGATCTCACTTATAATGTTACTGGAATATATAAAAAGGATTCTCCAAAATTAGAAAGGCTTCTTCTGTTTCTTCATACTTTTGAAACTACTTTAAAAAATTTAAAATCTATTTAAATATGTATACGATATGGATCAGCAATAACAAAGGACATTCCATTTAAACAGAAATGTCCTTTGTTATAAATCTATACCGTTTCTTTAATAAAACTTGCTTTATTTAACCCTAGAAACTCGATAGCATTTTCTCCAAGCATTTTTATCTTTTCCTCATCCAACACGTTTTCTAGCATTTCGACTACATTTCCTGGCGGTGCTTCTCGCAGCAGAAATGGATAGTCAGTACCCATGATTATGTGATCAGCCCCAAATTTTTCAAGCATAAATTGAAGATTGCGGGGGTCATAGACTAGTGTATCGTAATAAATTTTCTTCGCATAATAGCTTGGCGGCTGTTCCGTTGTGCGGATATGCGGCCATACTTCCCAAGCTTGATCGATTCTCGGTAATAAATAAGGCAGGGTTCCTCCGCCATGGGCAAAACAGATTTTTAAATCTGGATACTTATCAAAAATGCCGCTGAAGATTAAGCTCCCTGCAGCAAGCGCTGTCTCAGAAGGCATCCCGATTGAGTACATAAAATTATGTTTAGACATTCTTTCTTCGCCAACTGTCATCCAAGGATGGACTAAAATCGGAACATCCATTTTTGCCGCTGCTTCTAAAAATCTTTGGATCTCCGGATCATCAAGAGTTTTGCCGTTTGCATTGCTACCGATTTCAATCCCAACCAGCCCAAGCTCGTTTATAACTCTTTCCATTTCTGCAATTGCCAAATCGGCATCCTGCAAAGGTACCGTACCTAAGCCTACAAAACGGTCAGGATATTCCGCTACTACCGAAGCGATGAAATCATTTTGTGCCTTCGAAAGCTCTAAGCACTTTTCGGCATCTGCCCAATAGATAAACGTAACGGGAATCGGGGATAATACTTGGACGTCGACACCTTCCGCATCCATTTCAGCGATGCGCTTTTCAGGATTCCAGGCATTCTCGTCGACTTTTCGGAATGACTTTCCATCCTTGTAAATTTCAGCTCCACAGCTGCACGTATGCTTTAAAATCGGAAAACGATCATCCGCATATTTTTCCGCAAAATCAGGAAAATTCTCAGGAATAATATGGGTGTGAAAGTCAACACGGAAATTCTCACCTTTTGACACGATGTTGCCTCCTTAAAGGATAATTGTTGATTGATTATTGATTAACTTTTTCCAGGTCTTCCTTTATAAATTTACCAACTTTTCCCCATCCTGGTTTAGGTCTTCCTCCCCATTCATCAAGGGTATGCATGGTTGGTTCTAGACGGCGAGGCTCTCTTGGATTTTCCTCCGGAAATTCTTCCATTCCTTGACTATACTCAATCGTTAAGCCGTCAGGATCCGCAAAATATAGGAAAATGCTGCCCGATGGGTGATGTTTTCCTGGCCCAAAAAGAATCGGAACATTGTTATCCTTTAATCTATTAACTTGAATCCCCACATCATCTACACGTTGAGCTTGATAAGCAAGGTGATTCAATTTATTTTCTTTTCCTTTTGTCAGGGCAAAATTATGGTGAAATGGAGTTCCAGCTGCCCTTAACCAGGCCCATCCCGTTTCCCTTCCTTGGATATCTGAAATATTGAAGTTCAAAACATTCGTAAAGAAATCAAATAATTCGTCAAATTTATTAGTTTCATAAACGACATGAAGAAGTCTCGTAATTCTGGCCTTCTTAGGAACAAATGGTGTACCCATTTGCATAATTTGCACATAAAATTCATACGTTACCCCTAAATATGGATCTTTAAAACGCAATGTTCTACCTTGGGCCAAATTTTGGCACTCCTCTGCGCTTAATTCGACAGGATTTACACCTTGTTCCGTTAAATGGTCAAACACTGCTTGAAATTGGTCTGCCTTTTCAAGCTCAAATGCTACTCTTTTTAACCCAGGTTCTTCTCCTTGTTCAAGGATTAAATTGTGATGGTCCCCGCTGCATCGAAGGTATGCTGCATCAAGAACCCGTTCAACAAATTCCATACCAACAATATTTTCATAAAAATCTACCGATTTATTAAGATCAGTCACGCTTAACACAACATATCCCAACTTTTTATAACGAATCATTCAAAAACCTCCTATATTATAGTAGAGGGTCTGACCCTCATGGCTTAACCGCGTTAATGAGTTAATTCGTATGAACCCCAATCAAAATCTGACTTCATATTATAAAATGATACTTACTTTTCCGTGCGGGCGGAGACTGTCCAATTTGAGAATGACTTTCTTGGATTGAATCTTTAATTCTCCGTTTTCTTTTACCAAGATGTATTCGAGGACCCCGACATAATTGTCAAGTACTTCACGTTTCGTACGGTAGGTAGAGAAATTGCATCTAACTTTTATGGCATCCTCTTCATTATTAACGATTCTTACATTCGTCACATTGTGAAGAGTAGTGGAGTGCGGATATTCTACATGGGCTTCTCTTTTCAGTAATCGTAACGCCCGCTGTTCTAAACGGGCACGATCATCATGAACAAAGAAAAGCGATTTTTTAAAATCCGCATCAGGATTTCCGATGGGCGGAATCACATACGTTCCATTGCTTGCGAATAATGCAGCCCACTCCTTTAACTTAAACTCATCAAGAAGCTCCGCCTCATGGAATAAAAAATCTTCAATTTCCTGACGTGTTATGTTCATACTTCCACCTTCCCAGCTTCTTCTTTTTTGCTTTCCGCTGCTGTCATCCGTTTATCCCATTCACGCCAAAAGGCACGCATTTGTTCTTCATCCGTCGCTTGGGGAATTTCCCTGTTCATTCCTTTGGAAATATCATTCCATCCGACTTCTTTAGTATTTAAAAAGCCTTCCTGGCATAGTTCAAGTGCTTCATTATCATCCGGAGTCGCAAAACCGCCTGGCCCTAAAAACTCTAAGTAGCTGTCATTCCGGACCTCCCTGAAACCGTCTGTTTCATTTATAGGAGATAAAGCATAGGCGGTTACTTGCATATAACCCGGTTCAATAGGATAAAAGGTTCTGATTGCAATCGCCATGATATCATTGATGACTAGGTTAGGGAAAATTAAAATATTACGGTTCTTTTTCGAAATGCGGTGGGCTCTTTCTTCGCCAAATTTTTCTACTAAGCGGGCATTGTTTTTGTCGATAATTTCTTTCGCCTCTTCACCGTAACCTTCAATCCATTTTCCGATTGGTCTTGGCCACGGGGCATAATATTCCATTACGGCATGTCCATTCCCCAGAGCGCGTGCTTCCCCTGCAAGACTGTCTTTTTCCATTATTCCGCCGCGGGTCGCAACAATATCAAAATAGGTTTTATGGGTTGGTACCCCGTGGTATAAATCAAAACTATTTTCACAAAGTAATTTCCAGTTCGCTCGTACGCTATATTCTTGGGAATCCTGCAAAACTTCCATTCCAACTTCTGTTTGATCTGCCACCAAGTCGAGATACTCTTTGGCACCTGCCAGGTATTCCTCTAATGATATGGCGTTGTCATCAAAGTTAACGAATACGAAACCGCGGTAACTTTCAAGTCGTTTGACAGCCAGCATATTTTTAGATCCATCGCAGTTATGGTCTTCCAAGAAACCAAATTTATCAGGTAATCCGACTAATTCCCCTTGCGTATTAAAGCTCCACGCATGATAGAAGCAGCGGAATACTTTTGAGTTTCCTTTTCCTTCACGGCATACGAGCGCACCCCGGTGTGGACAGGAGTTATATAATGCCCTTATTACCCCATCATTGCCGCGGGTAAATAAAAGGTTTCGTCCACCAACTTTTCTTCTATGAAAATCGCCTTTATTCGGTACTTCTGATTCATGCCCGATATATAACCAGCATTTATCAAAAATTTCATTGCGTTCGATTTCTAAAATTTCCGTATCAATAAAAACTTCACGATTTACTTTGAATAAACACTTCTGTTGATCATCCTTAAGATAATTGCTCATTGGCTCTCCCCTTAAATAAGTTTTTTTAGTAAACCTGCTCATCATCTGTGTCAGTTCTGAAAGAGGTTTTAGAAAACCTTAAAATCATTTTTATTACATCGTGCTTCCGCCATTTACACTAATCACTTGGCCCGTAATAAAAGTCGCCTTATCGGAAGCAAGGAATACGACGGCATCCGCCACTTCTTCCGGATAGGCCCCTCTTCCTTTTGGAATGATGTTAATATAGCGATCTACCAACCCCGTATCTCTCTTTCTGATCTCATCCAGCAGTTCCCCCTCTACTTCCGGGGGAGCGATGACATTCGCGGTAATATTATTTTTGGCGAATTCTCTTCCTAATCCGGAAACAATGTCATGGACCCCGCCCTTTGCAGCATTATAGGCTGCATGGTCCCATAAACCATTGCGGACAGAATCTGCTCCTATGTTAATAATCCGTCCGTAATTTTGTTTCACCATATGCGGCAACACTCTGTAACATGATCACAGCATGGTCCAGAGGTTACGGTCGATTGTTGTTTTTAAGGTTTCCGGTGTTTGTTCAAGGAACGGGAGAATCACGCCTTCGCCGGCATTATTGACAAGAATGTCGATTTTGTCCCATTTATGTATGGCTTTTTCAACCATCTGGATAACGTTTTCATCTTTTGATAGATCACCAATAAAGTAGTCTGTTTCCCGCCCTGTTAATTGGGCCACTTCCTCGGTGACTTTCTTCGTACGTTCCGGATTGGTTCCTGTAACCAATACAGTCGCACCTGCTTGTGATAAACCAATTGCAACCGCTTTCCCAATTCCTTGTGAAGAACCTGTTACAACGGCTACTCTCCCTTCCAAAAGATAGGCTTGTGATTGCCTCGACAAGCTAAAATCTCCTCCTTTCCTTGTAAAAATGGTCTGTTTCCTTTTTGTCGTGCAACTATCAATTGCACAAAAACCAGCATCGATCCGGATACCTCAACCAAATGTAATCGCATCCAAAACTTAACTCAGTGTGCTTAGGTAAACAGCGTTTAATGCATTTTTCCAGATAATATCTGAACATATTGACATTTAAAATATCAGAATATTATCTTAATTGATTTAATTTTAAATCTTTTTTTTGTGAAAATCTAATCGAAATATTCTTACTTTTAGTGCCTGAATTCAAGATTTTATTTATATATAAACATTATGAATACGCTGTTAATTCGCGTGCAAAGAGATGATTTAAGAGGAATAATAAAAGATTTCGTTTGTCCTGAGTAAATTCTAAAGACATTTAAATGGGCATGACATAATAAAAAAAGGGTAAGGGGTGCTCGAAATTATAAAAAGAATAAACTAAAAGAATCTTTATATTTGTTTTTGATAATCTAGATTTGAGGCACTTTTATACGATTTGATCACATAAAAAATGAGCCATATGATTTCCAATTCTATTAACCTCTCTTATGATAGGAAGTGACTAAACTTACTTCATATGAGAGGACGAATAGGATGATCGAAATGGCTTAATTTCAAAATATCAAATTCTTAAAAGAGGTTGAAGGTTTATCGCAAAGGCAAATTGCGGCAAACTTGGGATTTCACGTAACACTGTTAGCAAATATCTTAAAAATGATACTGCACCAACGACCGTTTTACGAAAAAAAGTTTATGGGACAAAAGAGTATTTGTAAATAACTGAAAAAAAATAAAAGCATACAGCTATTAAAATCTTTAAAAGATTTTAAAATGAATACGATATAAAGGCTCTGCCTCCAACATCCGTAAAATCGTAGCCAAGCGCATTCAACAAATTCAAGAAGTCTTTATTTCCCTTGATTTCCAACTCGGTCACCAATTCCAATTCGACTAGGGAGAGGCGGATATTATTCTACAGGGTCGAACACAACGCATTTACCTTTTCTGCATTCAGCTCTCAGCAAGCCGTATGCGGTTTGTCAGAGCGTATCTTCATGAAAAACAGGAAGCATTCCTGGATGGCTTTGTCCATGCGTTTGAGTTTTTAGAAGGTGTTCCAACTGAGGTCTACTTGATAATCTGAAAACAGCTGTACAGAAAATCCTTCAAGGAAGAGATAGGCTTGAACAGGAGTATTTCATTGGACTACAAGCACATTACGTGTTTAAAGCAAAATTTTGTAACCCTGTATGTGGTAATGAAAAAGTTCGAGTCGAAGGTGCCGTAGGTTTCGTAGGAAGGAATGCAATGGTACCTTTACCTGAAGTTCAGTCAGTAAACGAATTGAATGACTATCTCCTGGACTGGTGTTTAAAAGATACCGGATGGACTCACTTCCCAAATAAATCAGAGACTGTATAGAAATGTGAGAGAAAGAAAAAGAATATCTTCATCCCTTCCAACGAACCATTTTGAAGCTTGTAAGCTTTTATCATGTAAAGTTAATAAAACTTCCCTTATTACAGTGGAGACCAATCGTTATTCTGTACCCTGCAGTTATGTGGGTCAAGCTGTATGGGCAAAAATTTTTGTCGATCGTGTAATCATAGTGGCTCAAATTTGATTTAATCATCATAGACGAATTATGTGAAGCTTTGCATAATTCGTCTTATGGAAAGTTAATT
>NZ_JAGGQX010000086.1:0-19975 GCF_018613095.1 Bacillus sp. ISL-75 | reverse complement strand
AATGCCTTTTGTCTACAATCTGAGAGGTGAATAATTCACCTCCATCTTGATTGTTTAAAATATCAGTCCTGTCTATGTGGATACATTTGATGCCATTGCTGCCAGGTACCATGAGGATGATGGTGATGCCACTGCTGCCAAGGTACCCAAGGATGTTGTTGTTGCCACTGATGATGAGTGCCATGAGGATAGTGGTGATGCCACT
This sequence comes from Bacillus sp. ISL-75, assembly GCF_018613095.1. NCBI lineage: Bacteria > Bacillati > Bacillota > Bacilli > Caryophanales > Bacillaceae > Bacillus > Bacillus sp. ISL-75. The sequence goes on along the minus strand of NZ_JAGGQX010000086.1, from coordinate 19,770 downwards.
GCTGCCAAGGCATATAAGGGTGTTGTTGGTGCCATTGTTGCCAACTACCGTGTGGATTGTGCTGATGCCACTGTTCCCAAGGCATAAATGAGGATTGTGATTGACCATGACCATGAGTCATTAAAATTCACCTTCTTTGCAATAAATTAATTCTTTATAGCTTATGCATAGTATATTTTGATGGACATATTTCCACTAAATTTAGGCTAATTCACCAATAATTTGCACTGTCAGAAGATAAAAAAATCAGCTGTGAATATATTTCAAGGTTGTGAAAACAAAATAAAAAAAACGCACATATTAGAGATGAAAATCTAACATGTTCGTTCTTATTCTTGTTTACCGCTTTTTCTTTTTTGAATTATCTACAACAAGTTTATTTTTATTAACAACCTCTATAGAAACCAGAACATGAATATTGAGATCATCAATATTCTTAACACTTTCAACTTTTGCCTTTCGACCTTTAATTTTTAACTCTTCACCTTCGGTTGGAACACGATTAAGCAGCTGAGTTAATAAAACGTTATTTTTTTCAATAAAATGAACAGCAAACATTTTGGTCTCACCTATTTCTTATGATATATGATACATAAAAAATGCTCATATAAAATATATGAGTTAAATTTAGACCAAATTACTAATACAAAACAAAAATTGTAATAATCGCAACTTTTCAAAAGAAAAAAACTGTGTAGAATTAATATTGGGTATGTTTATTGAAAAATGAAAGATACATAAGTACGTTCGGGGGCCGACATCGGTGATTTTAAATAATGAAGAATTAGCAAGGAAAATAGAGGATATAAAAATTCAAGGGACCATGGAATACATTATTAATCGAAAGAAATTGTCACCAACTTATAATGGAGATTATTTGTCATTAGATGGAAAGGGCACTGTGTTTCAAATGGATAATTATTGTTTTGGTGTAGGGTTTGGCTTAAATGGGGATGTTTTATCCAGTGATATCGAAAGGATAGAAAACATTATTCGAAGTAAAGATAATTGTTCAAATATACATTTTGAGTTAACTCCCTTTTCTGATCAAACATTACTAAAAATACTCCAAGAATCAGGATACACTCTAGAACAATTTCTAGCTGTTTGGGTACTCAAATTAGAGGAGTGGAATCCAAACAAAGGAAACCTAAGAAATGACGAGGTTTCAATAGTAAAAGTGGGTGCTGAAGAATCATATGAATGGGCACGAACCGTTGCCCTTGGTTTTTCAAGCGACCAGAACACAACGGAGGATTCAATCGGATCCGTAAGAGGTTTTTTAAATTTATCTCGTTCAGCTGCTTTTTTATTAAAAGAAAAGGAAGAAAGTGTGGCAGGGGGATTCGTAGCAATATCTGACCAGCTCGGTGAAATGTTCTTAACTAGTACGATTCAAACACACAGAGGAAGAGGCTATCAAAATGTACTAATTGAAGAAAGAATTAAGTATGCAAAGTCTAAAGGATGTACTCATTTGACTGTGACGACAAAACCGAATAACACATCCGCCAGGAATATGGAAAGAAACGGTTTTAAATTAGCTTATAATAAGGTAATTATGAAGAGCCCGCTATTTAAGTAATCTCAAATAGAGAGGCAAAAGATTCCTTCCAAGGCTAACAGCTAGTTTATTTGACTAATATCCTTTCATTAATTATTCGTACAAAACGAACTAAATAGGAATTTATAATATAATTCCCTTGATCATTTTTCACGATAAAGTATTTGTTACGCTCCATCATTTCAACTACTTCTTGTTCAACATCTTCTTTATTAACATCTAATTCTTTTATCATTTTTTCGGTTATTATCTCATGATCAAACGTATAGCAAACTGTAAATTCCTTCAATCTAATTTTCCTTTCTGTAATTAATTGTGGTTATGAATAGAAAATCACTTCATTTTTTGCAACAATACTTCTGTAAAAAAGAAATCTACCCCTCGAATGAAGTGGGCAGAAGCCACACAAGGGGGTATCTTGTAATATCTATTTCTTCTCCACTTTGACTAACCCTTTTCCTAAATTATTCTTATCAAAATAGCATATGACCACATTATGAACGCGTATCTTATCACCCGAAAGGATGTTCTTTGAAGAAAAGATGATATCTGTTCCGTCATCACTTTTTCCGTAGTATTGCTTCCCTTTAATTTTACTAATCTTGTATTCTACCGTGGTGTACTCAGAGGAACCATTGTTTTTAGTTATAGTATTGTTAACAGGAGCAGAAGTATGATCTTTTACTAATACTAATGCTATTAAAATTGATGAGAGCACCAAAAGGATGATCACTCTTTTAATCATTGTACTCTACCTCCTTCTATGTATTTTAAGAGAAATGATAGGAATGTAAATCCTCCTATCTTCCTTATGTCTTTATACCTATTTCTGAATTCAACCACCTGTTAAGTTTTGTGAGAAAATGTGATTTCGTTGATAAAATTTCACAAGTTATTCACATTTATACCTTGTTAGTATCTTAAAGGTATTCTAATCTTAATATATAAAAGCAATTTCAACAAATCTTGAAGGAGGTGCACAATTGTTACCTATTGAACGTCGACAGCAACTATTAACTTGGTTAAATAATGAAGGAACCCTATCGATTACAGAAATTAGCAATCGTTTACAAGTTTCTGAAATGACCGTTTATCGAGATATAAAGCCATTAATAGAGGACAAAAAGGTCATTAAAACTTCAGGTGGAATCTGCATAACACAAGAAACTAACACTTCTTCAAGCGCATGTACATATTGCTTGAAGGAATCAAATAATCGCCACCCAGTTCAAATTATAACCCACGAGTTAAGGGTAGAGCACCTTTGCTGTCCTCATTGTGGCTTATTACGATATAAGGACATAGAAAAAGATGTTTCTCAAATCATTTGTCGCGATTTCCTTCAGGATACGACCATTAGTGCAAAAATGGCGTATTTCTTACTTGACGCAGATTTTAATTTAAATTGCTGCCAGCCACAAGTATTAGCTTTTGATTCATTAAAACATGCCGATCAATTTCAAAAAGGCTTTGGTGGAATTGTTCTCCGATTCGGAGAAGCCATCTTAGAAATACAAAAAAGAATGAATGGTCAAAGTGGATGTGGATGCAATAAAAAAGAGGGATTATTGGAATGAAAGTAAGAAGGAAGCTTTTACTTTTGCAGTAATTAATTAACATAGAGGAGCAAAAATGATGAAACGTACATTGAAAAAGATTTCTAAAGTGTTTTTACCAACAGTATTAGGTTTATTATTATTCTCAAGCGTGGCAAGTGCCCATGTGACAGTAGCACCGAAAACGTCGACAACAGGTGCATGGGAAACATATACAGTTAAAGTTCCCGTTGAAAAGGATATAGCCACAACAAAATTCACGTTAAAAGCACCAGCTGGAGTTGAAATTAAGTCTTATCAGCCAGTCCCTGGATGGAAATATTCCGATGAAAAAGATGCGAAAGGTATAGTAAAATCATTTACTTTCGAAGCAACAGGTGACGGAATTTTACCTGGTCAATTCCAGCAATTTACGTTTGTTGGAAAAAACCCTGAAACAGCAACTAAAGCAGCTTGGGATGCTTTTCAATATTATAAAGATGGAAGCATAGTAGAATGGACAGGGGACGAAGGCGCAGATAGTCCTCATTCCATAACTGACATTGTTGCAGGCGCATCAACGGATGATCACAACGACAATGCTAAAATGGAAGAAACGAAAAAAGAAGAAACAAAAACAGTTGAAGCTAAAAAAACAGACTCTGATAACACTAATTCACTTCCGACCATCTTATCGGTTGTTGCAGCCTTGTTATCATTAGTGGCTCTTGTATTTGCCATTCGTAAAAAGTAATACCTATTAAAAAAATGACGATAAGCTTGGAACGATCCAAGCTCATCGTCATTTTTTATGGGAATATAATCGAGGTCTATTATTTTACGTATAAAAAAGTCTGCCTGGGGTTTACCTTAGATGCGGTAAACAGAATTACATAAATTTCAAATGTTGATCGCCATAAAATATCTTTAAAATATAATCCGCATCAGGTACATTCAATCTGTTAAAACCGATCAGAAATTCTTTATTGTCATACGGCACTTCCCTAAAAGCAACAGAAATATCTCCCTGTTCACCAATCGTCACAACAGCGTAGGAGGCCAATGGCTTATAATTACAGCCCAAAGAGCTTGGGTTGAGATAGAGTCGCTCCATGGATTTAAAGTGATGGATCACGTGATGATGGCCAAAACAAACAATATCCGCCTTAGATGTCTGGTAAAAGGCGTCAAGTTTCTCCTCGGTTGGCTCTTTATCCACGGAGATAAATTTATTTAGTTCACTCAAATGGTAGTGAACAAAAAACAATCTTTTACCATTGTAAATCGATTCTAACGTGACAGGAATCTCGGTTAAAAACGGAATAAACTTATGGTCTAGATGTGCTGCAATCCATTGATGATGTACCTTTTCACTACCCCTGCTATAAGGCTCTCTACCTGCAATAATATCCAAAATAGCTTCATCGTGGTTTCCCATCACACACGAAATATCAGAACGTGAACTTAGGAGCTCAAGAACCTCATTCGTTTCATACCCAATCCCGATCAAATCTCCCAAACAATAGATATGCTCAATCTTTTCGTCCTTGTCAATCTCATTCAAAACTGCCATTAATGCCGAATAATTACCATGAATATCCGTTATGATTGCTATTTTCTTCTCCATTTTCTAATCTCCGTTTTTCCGATAGTTTACACATCTGCAAGTAATAAAATACAAATATTTGGGCCATAGGACCTAAGGGGTCTTTGCTGTATTCCTCATCCCGACTTTAAAAATCCATCTTAGAAGCGGTGGAACGGCAAAGTAAATAAAAAAGAGTCGAAAAAGTTGATAGCCGGTCACCATCGATAAATCGGCATGGACCTCATGAGCGAGAATTCCCATTTGATCCATTCCTCCAGGAGCCAAAGCTAAAAAACTGGTTGAATGGTTAATAGGGGAGTAAGCAACGAGTAATAAACTTAGCCCGATGGAGACCAAAATCATTACCATCCCACTAAGGAGCGCAAGTGTAATAATTTTTGTTTTGTGCTCCAGTTTTTCAGGCTTTAATAGCAAACCAATGTACCCGCCAATCATAAATTGAGATACATCAAGAATCGAAGCTGGTAACGCTGGACCATGCAAGCCAGATAAATGGATGACAGCTGTTCCTAAAATTGGACCTAACATATAGGGGGTAGGAAATTTTAATTTCCGAGCAAGAAATGCACAAACAACACAAATAATAGCAAACCAAATGATGGTTGGAAAAAGTGGGATTGCGGAGTCAATACCATTATTAACCAAGTCCAAAGCTTTGTTTGTCGTATTTTTAAAAAGAGGTCCCAAAATAAGAAACGGAACAAAGAAAATAATCATAATCAATCTAGCTACCTGTAGAAAGGTTACCGTAGTAATGTTAATTCCTTTCAATTCTTCGGCGAAAATAATCATTTGTGATAGCCCGCCCGGAATACTTCCAATCAACACGGTTGGATAATCGACACCAGTTAACTTAGAAACAACAAAAGCAATTCCAGCACAAAAACAAACAAGTAATACTGTCATCAGCAACATGGAAGGCAGTTTAGCCATTATTTCCAAAAGTGCTTCTTTTGTGAACGAGAGGCCAACCGAATATCCGACAATCACTAAACCTATGTCGCGAATGGTACTAGGCCAGTAAAACTGAACTTTTCTAAACCTTGAGCCAATTAAAACAGCTGCCATAGGTCCAAGCAGCCATGGAATAGGTGTATGTAGTGCAGCGAACGTAATTCCACCTATTAAAGCGATTAAAAATGAGACACAAAATCGAATCCTTTTGTCGTCATTTGCAAATTTGATCAAGCAGAACCCTTCTATCTCTATAAATTAGTAGAATATTAACAACCTTGAAGCAAGGAAACACGATATTTATGTAATTACGCGCTTAAACTATTTTATCATGCTGTGGAAATTTAATCTAAACTGGTGCCTTTGAGTGAAGTAATTTTGGGAAGAATTACACATAATAATCGAGAAAGTTTACATGGAAAATATAGCTGAAAAGGAGAGTAATATATGAAAGCACCATTTATTTTAGGACTGGGTATTACCTTCTTCTTATTAGTCCCACTTGGCATGTATACAAATATCTTCCCATTCTGCGCAATTGGCTTAACTGGTGCAGGTTTATCATTCATATTATTTAGTTTGAAAGTAAAAAATGTCTGGAAGGGATTCACAAGAGTGCAAGAATTCCCTTATATCGGCTCATCGGTCATGTGGATCTATCGCTTAGGGATTCTGGGACTTGGTGCTCTAGCCTTGTTCAGCGCTTCAGCGTTTTGGGCAGATTCACCGGCTTACATAAAAAAGAATTACACAATATTAGAAGGGATTCCTTCAAAAATTGTTTATGAGAAACCTTCAAAGGGGGAAATCCAAGGAACTATTACTGTAATAATCCATAACAAACGTTTAAATATATCTCCAAATCCACAATATCCAATCGAAAAAAATGTGGAAGGACGCCGTTTCCTGATTAACTACCTGCCAAACACCGAATGGGTCATGGATTACAAAATCGAATAATAACAGAAAAAACTAGGAAGCTCCTTATGAGTTCCCTAGTTTTTTGTTTCATTAAGAAAATTAATTTACCTGACTTTGCAAAACTTCTTGTCGTTTCTCCACGATAATCAATCCACCCAATAACCCTAGTAAGGAGAAAATGACAGGAATAATAAAACCATATTGGTATCCTATACTACTTGCAGATGCGTGGAAATGGTCTAACACTTTCCCAAAAATACTTGGCAAAAGAACAGCACTTAAAAAACCGCCCATATTGGCAAAGCCAGAAACAACCCCGACTTCTTTGATATCGAAGGATTTTCTAACAATCGCAAAGGTTAAAGCACTCGCTCCATTTCCGTATCCGATAAGAAAGAAAATAATCGTAAGCATTAAGACTGGCGGCTTTCCATTCATGAAAAGGAATGTCGCCCAGCATAAAAACACAATGCAGTGAACAATAACATACGGACGTTTAATCGAGTCTAAGCGGCTGGAAATCCAGCTCGTTAATGGAGCACCAATAATTGCCCCGAAAAGACCTACCATAATCAGTTGACTCGCATCTGAACGAGACAATCCATATACATGCATCCCATAGGGGACAGCCCACGAACCAATAAATCCTACATACGTTCCAACAGTACCAAAGTGACAGAAGAACGTGGCCCATGCTTGGCGGGTGGAAAAAATACGACGTAACAAAATCAGCGTTTTTTCACGAGGCTTTTTCTGTTTTTTAGGTATGGTATCGTTCCATTCAAAATTCTTTGGTTTTTTTACTAGGACATAGTAAAGAAGTACTCCACAGAGAACTACCATAATTCCCGATGTAAAAAATGGGGGGCGCCAGCCTGACCGTGTAATCCATGCTGAAAAGGGGACGGTCGCTAGTAAAAAGCCAAAACTCCCTGCCATTCCTGCTATGCCCAGTAATCCAACAAACTCCCTCACTTTAAACCATTGACTTAGGATTAACACTAAATTAACCCAAATAGCTGAATCACCCGTACCTACCAATAATCTAGCAAAAAGAAGCACTATTTCATTCGTGGCTAGACTATAAATTAATGTTCCTATTCCAGTAAGAAGCGCCCCAATCACTAGAAAAAAGTTGGGGCCAAACCGATCAGACAAAATCCCAATAGGAATTTGCAGACCAGCATAGGCAAAAAATTGTATACTTGTCAGCAATCCAATCGTAGAGGCTGTAATGTTGAAATCTTTCATCAGTTGATCGGAAATTAACCCTGGAGCTGTTCGTTGACTAACAATTAATAAATACGTTAATAAAATTGATACAAAAACGACCCATCTATACTTGCTATTTTGTTTTTCCAATGTTCTCTTCTCCTGTTTGCTATAATTTCCTTATTATACTATATAAATCTTAATTAGGGTCTATCGAGAGACTGGCTTTTGTCAGTGTCACTATTATATTGAAAAGTTTATTTCCGCATTTACATTGTCCGCTAATACTAATGCACTAACTTTTGATGGGAAAGGCTCATTTTATCATGAAAATGATGTTATCCCATATAATTAAGTTACACCACTATTTAAGGGGGGATTGGTTCATGAATCAACAAACCTTAATATTGGATTTAGATGACACCTTGATTCACTGTAATAAATACTTTGTAGAATCTAGAAACAGATTTGCAAATGTGATGAAGAAATGGTTTAAATCCGTTCCAAAGCAGGAAATTCTCCAAAAACAATCTGAAATTGATATAAAATGTGTTGAAATTAATGGCTTGCATTCTTCCTTATATACGCAATCCCTTGTTGCAACCTATCGGTATTTTTGCGAAAAAACGGGGAGAAAAATGAAAGCGTCTGAACTAAATCAAGTAGAAAAAATTGGTCAAAGTGTTTTTCAAAGAAAGGTGAAACCTTTTCCTTATATGTATGAAATCTTGGATACCTTACAAGCAGAGGGGCATCAATTATATTTATTTACTGGAGGAGATGAAGAAAATCAAAATAGAAAAATTACCCAATTGCGCTTAACGGATTACTTTGAAGAAAGAATCTTTATCTTTGAACATAAAACTACAGAAGCATTGCAACAAGTTTTAAACAAAATAAACGCTGATAAAAAGAATACTTGGCTGATCGGCAATTCACTCAAAACAGACATTAAGCCGGCGATTGAGCTTGGTCTAAATGCCATTCATATCCCAGCGGAGATAGAGTGGAGCTATAATATCGTGGATATAGAAATTGAACCAAGCGGTACCTATGCCGAATTAAAATCACTTGTTCAATTGCCAGAGTATATAAGAGAACAGGCATATTCTCGTGGAAAAACTAGAAGGGATTCTGTCAAAGAAATCCGGTCTCAAGAATGGGTTCATTTAAATAAAGAGGTTAAAGTGTAAATCAGTCCAATCCCAATAGATAAAGCAGAGCAGTTTCCATCATGGGAACTGCTTTATATTTCCTTAATTAATTGATTTGTTAGAATAGTAGTTATGGCTCATTTAGAGTATAATAAACTTATCATCGTAATAAGGAGATACCTACATGAGCATAAAACCAAAAAAGTATAATTTTTTGCAGCGATTTGGACGTGCTTTTAAGTTTAATATAACTAAACTTCTTCGATCTCCTGGTGGAGCTAGAAAAGTATCCTTAGGATTTGCGCTGGGCCTTGGTTTGGAAATGTTGGTTCTTTCAACAGGTTCGCTTATTTATATATTATTTGTACCGATCGTCCGATTAGCGAAAGGTTCTTTACCTGCATCCATTATTGGTAATGTCATCGGTAAACTAACCCTTCTTCCAGTAATTCTGTTACCTTTTGCAAAAAAAATTGGGAAATTGATTTTTCCTATGAAAGTAAATTTAGGCCACAAGTCATCATTTTCTTTTCAAAAGTTAATCCACGGTGATCTTCATAGTCTAATAAGTATCCTTCATGGAGGCTTCCATACTTTAATAGGTATGACCATTTTTGGGATGATCCTAAGCTTTAGTTCTTACTTTATTGTTTATCATTTTTATGAAAAAGAAAAAACGAAAAGGCTTAAAAGAAGACGCAATAAACGAGAGGCACCTCTCAATTCAATCAACCAGAATTATGTTTAATTGTTTCGAAAAAGAAAACGCCTCCACTTAACATCTGAACTAGTGGAATGTGTTTTCTTTTTTTTACTTTGATTAATCTTTTATCATATATGTACATATTAATAGGTGAGGTGATTAACGTGGACAAGTTGAATTCAAATCCCAAATTTGATTTACATACGCATCATGATCGTTGTGGCCATGCACGCGGAAAGATTCGTGATTATATTGATGCCGCGATCGAGCGAGGGCTAAGTGTAATCGGGATTGCAGATCATTCCCCATACTTTAGTAGTGACCAAGATCAGCTCCATCCCCATATCGCAATGGCAAAAAGTATGTTTCCAGAATACGTCAACGAAGTACTGCAGCTGAAACAAGCTTATAGCGATAAAATCGAGGTGCTTCTTGGAGTGGAATCTGATTTCTTCCCTGAGTCAGTGGAGATTTATCGTTCCTGTTTTGAGCCGTACCCTTTTGATTACATCATTGGTTCGGTTCACCATGTGGACGGGGTGAGTATTTTTAATAAAAAGCGCTGGAATGGGCTCACAGAACAAGAAAAAATCAGAACAAAAGAAAATTACTATTCGCTTATTGAGCAATCGGCTCGAAGTGGGATGTTTCAAATCCTCGGCCATATTGATGCCATGAAAGGATTCTACCCTGCCTTTTCATCCATCCAGACAGCTGCAGTTGAAAATACCATTAAGGTGATTGGAGAAAATGATATCGCGATTGAAATCAACACATCCGGAAAAACAAAAGATGTCGGCGGCTGGTATCCGTCGGATGATATTTTAGAGCTGGCACTTCACTATGGTGTGAAGGTAACGTTTGGATCGGATGCCCATGATCCACATCGAGTAGGGGACGAGTTTGATCAAGTTCAACGGCGCCTTAAGGAAATCGGCTTCAAGGAATGGGTTTATTTTAAAAATAAAGAGAGAGTCACAGTTAGGATTTAGGAAATCAATGCTTTGTATATTTATTCTTGAATTACAAACACTACCAGTAAAAAGGCGGTGTAATCATGGATAAAGAGAAAAAGAATGTACCACAAGAGTTTCAAAATAATGTAAATGATCATAAAAATAGCAAAACAATTCTAACAGCTAACTTAGAGGATAATGATATTAAGCCCGACAGCGCCATTATCACTGGTGGCGGAGATCCCAATCTTTCACCTGATGCGGGAAGACCTCTAATATAGTGTTAAGCGATTTATTTTTAATTAAAAAAAACACCTCCTCACATTCATTTTCCTAAAAATGAAACGAGGAAGGTGTTTTTCTGAGTTTGTTTTTAAACTGCTAAAGAGTTCTTTTTCTGAACAGGTTCGTTCTTATCATCTTTCATTCGACTGAAAATCGTTGCTAAGATTGGATCTGTAATATTTTTCCACGCACTAAAAATGGCATTAAGTGTTTCGAGTGGTGAAGATGTTCAACGTATTAGGAGCTTCCAAAGAATCAACGGGATTCAGGTTCATTTTGTCCGCATGAACCCCTCATGAGGACAGAATCAACGGGATTCAGGTTTATTTTGTCCGCATGAACCCTTTATGAGGACAGATTCAAAGGGATTCAAGCTCGTTTTGTCCGTATGATCCTATCTCTATCTCATAAATTCGGATAAACTGCCCGTTAAACTCGATTTTCCAATAACAAAGATTAGTATAAAAGCAGGGTAAAAAAACCGAAGGAAATGAATCTTCCTTCGGTTCTAAACGGAACTTTTTCTATATTGATGTTTAAATTGATAAATCATTTGCTCCGAAATAGCGGTATAACCGGCCAAATTTGGATGGACGCCATCAGGGGAAAGATTTTGCAGGTGGTCCCCGTTAATGACCTTTGTTGTTTCAATGACAATCGACCCAGGGACTTTATGAGCAACCTCATATATATTAACATTCCATTTTGGCAGCATTTTATCTGCCAGAGGGTACAGTTGGTCATCTGGTGATAATGGATTATACAATTCTAAGAATACAATTGTGACCTTTGGATTTAGCTTGATAATTCTCGATGTAATATCAGACAAATTTTTCGAGAAGGTGGTTTGCAATTGGTCATAGCTTTGAATGACGGTACGAAAATTTTGCCCGTTTGCCATTCGAAGAATATCATTGCCGCCCACATTAATTGTGACAATGTCGGATTGCTTGATCGATTCATCAAATCGACCCTCTTGAACCAAGTCATTTAATTCACTACTGGTGATCCCATTGATTCCTTGATTTTGAAATTCAATTTGTTTTGCGGTTTGTTCTGCCAATTTGCTAGAAAATAGACTGCCAAAATTTTCATTCTTTCCTGCACCGACTCCACGTATAATAGAATCACCAATCGCCAAATGGTGAATCTGAGAAGTTTTAGCCTTTCGATAATAATTGAGATAAGAGATTTGGTCAGAACTCTTATTAACCACCGCAACCGCGTGTTTTTTCATTTGGTGGATTTGGTACTGGGGATAATAAAACCACGCAGAAATACCAAGGCCAATGAGCAATACAAAAACTATTAGATATTTTACTATTTTCATACCAACCACTCCTTGAATATTCTATTATATCAAGAATAACAAGTGAAAATAAGTAGGAGTTAATTTCCAGTTAAAGTAAGGTAAATAGAGATACAACTGAAAAGTTGGTTTGAACCTATAGGATTAATTAATTGAGTATTGATATTATGTCTTTGGGTTTCAAAAAGGACGGGGGAGGAGTCTATGTACTTCCTTCTAAAAGGAAGCAATCCAACGAACATGAAATTAATCATGAGCGGTGACTGGAGAGAACAATTCTAAAGAAAAAAAGCTGCCGAAAATTTATCCGGCAGCTGATTTCCTCTTATCTAAACATCCTGTTAACAGAATTCGTAAAATCGTTCCACAGGCCATTTCTGTTTGTTCCAGTACGAATATCATTTGTATAGTTTGTCATTTGGCCGAAAGTATCGGTATCGTAAGAAATATAAACGTTGTCAATATTTCGATCAGCTGCACGGACCTGATCGATGATTTTCTGATCAAGTTTGGTAGTCCCACGGGTCCCAGTAGTAGTAGTTCCACGATTATTTCTTGTTCCATTGGTAACCGTGTTGTCAAGATTACCGGTAGTAGCACTCATATTTGTAGAGCCATTGGTTCCTGTCGTGCCGGAGTTATAGCCATTCCCATAAGTAGCATTCATATTTGGACCCGTCCCAGTTGTGCCCCTATTGGCGCGGGTTCCATTTTGAATATTATTATTTAAACTAACGGCCACATATGCATCGTTGTTTCGAATGATTACATGGGCTTGATCAACTTCTTTCAGGCTTTCAACATTACTAACGGCACGACCTGAAACACGTAAATTTTGATTAGAAACATTCCTTACGTTAACACCATTGATGGCATTGTTTCTAACATTGTTTACTCCCATATTGCCTGCATTATTGTCATTCAATGCATTCTTATTATTATTTGCGCAACCAGTTAATCCTAATAAGGTAGTTGCTAAAACAAAAGTTACCCAACTTTTTTTCACCACAGAAGTCACTCCTTTAAAAATGGACTTACAAATATATAGTGACCAATTAAAGTGGAACTATGCGAGTCAAAGAGCAGGTAAATTTAAAATTAGAAGACCCAACTAAAATACCGTTTCCCCAAGTAGAAGAACCATTAACTGTTCCTTGCGCAGCTGATGCTTTTCCCATGCACGAATTAAACGTTCCAAAGCTTCTGGCCCCGTGTCGTCGGCTAACCGATAAGTGCCATAATGCATCGGGACGAAGTTTTTTGCCTTTAATTCAATGAATGCTTTCACACTGTCTTCTGGTGATATATGGGCAGGCGCCATGAACCATTCTGGCTCAAAGGCACCAATCGGCATAAACACCGTATCAATAGTAAATCGTTCGGCTATTTGTTTAAAACCACTAAAATAGCCGGTATCGCCTACAAAATAAAGCGTTTCATCTCGTGTTTGAAAAATCCAGCCACCCCAATGAGATGTATTCATATCCTTCAGCGACCTTCTTGTCCAATGTTGAGCAGGAACAAAATGAATAGTTACTCCCCCATGTTCGGCACTCTCCCACCAATTCATTTCAATTACCCTCTGATAGCCTTTTTTGTTAAAAAGGGACTTCATCCCAGCTGGAACAAAGAATTGGGGATTACCTTTTAATTTTTTTAGAGTAGGGAAGTCCAAATGATCGTAATGGCCGTGTGAAATAACGACCACATCAATGTCTGGCAGATCTGCTAACGAGATACCAGGCTCTGTTAATCTTTTTTCAAGCCCCATCCGCTTGGCCCATACAGGGTCAGTAAGAATATTCATTCCATTAATCTGAATCAAAAAGGTGGAATGTCCTATCCATGTATATGAAGTCTGGCTTCTGTTTTCATTTAATTCTTTTACTTTTTTAGCCGGACACTGTTTAATGTTAACCGATAAATCCTTCACTTTCTTCCTTCGTTCACTCTGCCATTTCCTCATGTCCTTAAACGATTTGTAGCTCTTTACATTATCCAAATTATTGTATATCTTCATTATTACTCACCCTGATTTTCCTATAGACTTTTTTAATATCCCAATTTTAAAAACATACTTAAGGTATTTTTAATAAATTTTACTATTATAGGAATTTATTATCAATTAAGAAAAGTTTTCTTTATTTTATAGAATCAATTTGAAATGGGGGTACGGATTGGGAGCAACACGTTTTTCCATGTCAGAATCTTTTTGTAAAGCTGAGTAAATAATAACCGTTAACGTCAGTTTACAAAATAAATGGTATGGGAGAAAAAGATTAATGGAGAAAAAGCGCAAAGGACTGTCCGCATGGCAACTCACAATGATGGCCTTAGGAAGTGTAATTGGCGGGTCCTTTTTTTTAGGTTCATCAGTCGCCATTCATGCAGCAGGGCCCTCAATTTTAATATCCTATATTTTAGCAGGTGGATTGGTATATTTAATTCTATACGCCTTGTCAGAGATGACTGTAGCTAATCCTACAACAGGTTCCTTTAGTAATTTTGCATCACGAGAACTCGGTGAGGGAACAGGATTCGTTGTGGGATGGCTGTATTGGACAGGAACCGTTTTATCTATGTCTAGTGAAGCAACCGCTATATCCATACTACTCAGGGAATGGTTTCCCAATGTATCAATAGGTTTGATAGGAAGCGCGATTATCATAGGTGTAACATTGCTTAACCTATTAGGGGCTGATAAGATTGGCAAGCTTGCAAGTGGTCTTTCTGGTGTAAAAATCTTTGCGATTATTTTTTTCATCATTACGGCAATAGTACTAATTATCGGAGCACTTCCAAGTTCTCCGCCGGTTGGTGTTGGAGAGTTAAGGACAGAGCCAATCATGCCAGGAGGAATAAAGGGGATTGCGGGAAGTATGCTCCTCGTGATTTTTGCCTATGCAGGTTTTGAAATCATTGGATTAGCCGCGACGGAAGCAGAGAATCCACGAGATACGATTCCTAAAGCCATTCGTTATACGGTGTTTTCTTTGGTCGGATTGTATATCCTCTATGCTGCTGTCCTGCTGCCACTCATCCCAACAGCCTCTCTGAATGAAAGTGTAAGTCCGATGGTCTCCTCGCTTGAAAGATGGGGTATCGGTTGGGCTGGGCGGGCCATTAATCTGGTGTTAATTTCGGCCATTCTTTCAGCTATGCTGGCATGCATATTTGGTCTAGGGAGAATGATCAGATCACTCAGAGATGAAGGGCATGCACCGAAATGGCTGCAGGATGATAGGGACGTACCTTATCGAGGGATTTTATTTTCGGGATTTGCGATGCTTGTAGGATTAGGTTTTGGTCTCTTGTTTCCGAGAGTTTACTTGGTTTTAATCACTACGAGCGGCTTCGCTTTAATATTTACTTACGTGGTAATTATGGCCAGTCATATCCGCTTTCGCAAAAGGAACGGATGTCCTCCAGAAGGAATGTGTCAAATGCGCGGATATCCGTACACTTCTTGGATTGCATTAATAAGCATGATTATTGTCCTTATATGTATGCCGTTTATTCCTGGGCAGGGAGTAGGTTTGGTAGCAGGGATCGTAATGGTCGTGTTATATTCCTTGATTTATTATGTGATGCGTTTTAGCACTAGGTCCAAAGTACAAAATACGACAAGAAAAGGAAAACCTATTATGAAAAAACAACCAAGTTTTGTGACTGAATTTTCTGAGGAACTGAATGGAATAACCAATGAACAAGAGATTCTCTCGCAAAATAACGATTCGCACAAATCACAGGATTTGCTCAAGGGCAACCCAATCAAAGATAATGACGAAATGTTTGAGGAAGAAGAGAGAGAAAGAGAACACTACGATGGATGATAGATATAATTAGGTGCGATGCTTCTATTTAAGAAGGATCGCTTTTTCTTTTTTAAAGCAGGCGAGTAAAAAAACAAGTATCTGCGGTAAATGAAAGAGCGTTACAAAGAAGGGTACATTGGATACGTTCATAATATGTTTACTTTTAGACCCATGGATTGATGATTACGCCGAGAGCAATAAGGGCTATGCCAGTTACATTTACCAAACTAAGCTTTTCCCCGATAATTACCGGGATTTCACCTCCCTTTACTATGGATTTTTTAATTAACTTTTAATATTGCGTTAATACAATTTTTAGGTTATCAGACTATACTTTACCTGTATCAATATATTGAAACATTTGGTAAGTGATCATCGAATATAGAAAGATATAAAGTAAAGGAGTAAAAAGGAAATTCATTAAAATTCTTAAACTGTCTGATAATTTGGAGATGCACATAAACAGGTAGCAAATGCCATAAATGAAGCAAACGATGATATTAGTTTACGAAGAAATTTATATAATGCGGTGAAAAAATGTTTAATTTTTGGAAAAACGCTAATCAAGAGAAAAAGCATTTATACTTTGCAACACTTTTATTGATAGTTTACGTTTCGCCCTTATTTATTTTTGGGGAAAACGCCCATATAAGGGTTCATGATAATCTAGATTCTAACATTGCCTGGTATAAAGTGTTGAAGGATAGTGGCCAATTGTTTGGCGGGATCAATAGTACTCTCCCACAAATTATTAATGGCCTGCCTAGAAATGCCTTTGGTACGGAGTTCAGTGGGATACAATGGCTGCATAACTTGTTTCCCTCGATGCTTGCGTATTCTATAAGCCAAACAATCACAAGAATGTTTGCTTTTTTAGGCATGTATCTACTACTAAAGAATCATTTTGTAAAAGAAAAAGAGGCTTACCCTATCCGTGTTTGGGTATCGGTGGCTTTTGCCCTGACCCCATTTTGGCCGTCCGGTATGCTAAGTACTTTGGGAATGCCACTTGCATTATGGGCTTTTTTGAATATTAGAGAGGGTAAACATACCTGGAAAGAGTGGCTCACTCTTATATTGTTACCTTTCTATTCTAGTTTAGTGTTAGGATTTTTCTTCTTTTTATTTTTCATGGGATTACTATGGTTAAGAGATTTTCTCGTAAAAAGAAAAAGTAATTGGTGCTTCTTTTCCAGTATCGCACTAATGACAGTTATTTATTTACTGATAGAGTATCGTCTTGTTTACTCGCTAGTGTTTCCTGATGCACCAACCAGCAGAAATGAATTTGTTAGTTCAAAACTTGGCCTTTGGCACACCATCCGGTTAGTTTTTAAAAACTATTTTTTAGGCCATACACATGTATTAACACTTCACACCTTAGTAATCGTCCCTCTTTCTTTTCTAGTTCTATGGATGTTGAAAAATAAAAAGAGAGACTGGTTAGAAAAACGCTATCTTTATCTTTTCATGTTTAATATCGTTTTATCAGTTTGGTATGCTTTTTGGTTTTATAAAGGCTGGGAGCCACTTAAGGAGCGCGTCTCACTCCTAAATACATTCAACTTTGCAAGATTTCATTTCCTAAGACCTTTAATCATTTATCTTATGTTTGCAGTTGGTGCTTATTTACTTTGGAGGATGGGAAAGAATTGGCGGAGATTTGTTAAAATATGTCTCATTGTTCAGATTTTAGTCTTGTTTGCAGCAAATGATGAAATTGTCTACAGAAGTGCTGGAAAGCCCTCTGTAAAGCAATTCTATGCGACAAGCCAATTTCATGAAATTAAAAAATATATAGGTAAACCCCAAAGTAGTTACAGGGTGGCAAGTATAGGACTCCACCCTGCAATAGCCCAATACAATGGTTTTTATACACTTGATACCTATAATAATTTCTATCCCTTAGCTTATAAACGAGAGTTTCGGAAAATTATTTCAAAAGAATTAGATAAAAATCCTACCTTGAAGGAATACTTCGATGAATGGGGCGGTAGATGCTATCTTTTTGTCGCAAAATTAGGGAAAAAATTTGATTTTAAAAAAGATTCAAAGGTAAAGATTGACCATTTACAACTTAATACAAAAGTATTTAAAAAGATGGGCGGACAATATATCTTCTCAGCAGTCCCTATCTTAAATGCGGATGAAAATGGACTTGTATTCAAAAAGGCCTTTGAGCAAAGAGATTCTGCTTGGAAAATTTACCTTTACCAAGTCAAATAATGTGGTTACAGGAGTGATTCCATATGAATAAACCGGTGCTAACGATTGTGGTCCCTTGTTTTAATGAAGAGGAAGTATTAGCTGAAACTTCGGCACAATTATCTTCTGTTTTATTTGAATTAATGGAGGAGTCGCTAATTTCAATAGACAGCAGGATCCTCTTTGTGGACGATGGCAGCAGGGATCGGACCTGGGAATTAATTGAAGTGGAAAATGAAAGAAATCCAAATATAAGAGGATTGAAGCTTGCTAGAAATGTTGGTCATCAAAATGCACTCTTAGCAGGATTAGAGATAGCCTCAAAGCATTCGGATTGTGTCATTTCAATCGATGCGGATTTGCAGGATGACTTAACGGTCATCCATCAATTTATTGAAAAGTTTTGGGAAGGACAGGATATTGTCTATGGTGTAAGGGATAGCCGAGAGACGGATACGTATTTTAAGCGGACAACTGCTATAGGTTTTTATCGCATGATGGAAAGAATGGGGATTAAACTTGTCCCAAACCATGCAGATTTTCGTCTAATGAGTAAACGTGCTTTAGATGAGCTATTAAAATATAAAGAAACAAACTTATTTCTTCGTGGACTTGTTCCACTTGTAGGTTATAAATCCACAAAGGTCTACTATGACAGAAAAGAGAGGTTTGCTGGAGAATCAAAATACCCACTAAAGAAAATGCTTGCCTTCGCATTTGATGGAATGACATCCTTTAGTGTCGCCCCTATTCGATTTGTCACATTTATTGGATTTTTGGCAGTGTTAATAAGTGCCATAGCAGAGGGCTATGCGATCACCCAAGAAATATTAGGTCACACCGAATCCGGATGGACTTCTTTAATTATTTCCATTTGGTTCGTTGGAGGTTTACAAATGTTGGGTATTGGTATTATTGGGGAATATATCGGTAAAATCTATCATGAGGTTAAAAGACGGCCAAGGTATGCAGTTGAAAAAGATTTGTACACAAATTTATTAGAAGTGAAACAGCAGAGTGAAGCAGTGATAAATTAGGAGTCGGTTATGAAATATTCATTCGTTCGATTTATTATGGTAGGCGTTGTTAATACTGTCGTTGGGTTATCCGCCATGTATCTTCTTTTACATGCCCTTGGACAATCCTATTGGATAGCTACTTTCTTTGGCAATTCAATAGGGGCCTGTGTCAGTTTTCTTTTGAACAGAAATTTTACATTCAAAAGCAAAGATTCAGTTTCAAAGAGTGCTGTCCGCTTTATTATTGTTATCTTGGGCTGCTATTTCATTTCTTATGAAATGGGAAGAAGTTTTGTCGAATGGATTCTAAAGAAAAATGAGTTCTTCAGTCAGGTTGTTAAAACCGATATCTCAGTCCTAATAGGTACCTGTTTGTACACGCTGTTAAATTATTTTGGGCAAAAGCTGTTTGTATTTTCAAAAAAGGATACAACAAGAAATTCAAACGGGCGGAATAATAGTAAATATATCAAGGAGCTTCATAAATAAAAAGGCCCGAACTCAGTAAATGAACTATAACCCGAATATT
>NZ_JAGGQX010000085.1:0-10505 GCF_018613095.1 Bacillus sp. ISL-75 | reverse complement strand
TTGATATAGTGTTGACATACCATTCTTCAAGTTGTTTCTTTTGACGATACAAATTTTGGTCAAATGTAGAAACACGCATATACCCAAACTTCAAATTAATCCTCTCATCTATCAAATATTATACCCAAAATGATTCAAGAGAAAATTTTGACTGGCGGATTTGTTGGTTTGTTAAATGGTGTTCACATAGACTGGTATTAACAAACACCTCTTTAAAATTCGACGTTGTTGCGTCAAAGCCCTTCATTTCGAGGAATTGAAACCATACCAAATAATTATCAAGATATTTTGTTGCAACACCTTTAAATCGGTCAATCCAATGACTTAATCTCGCATGATAACCGTTCACGTTTTGGATATGATAAATCCCTTTGGTAACATAATCAGTTTGGATGTATTAATTCGATAATGTTCCATTCCTTTATCTTTTGCGTATGTCATATACGCTCTCCAGGCATCCGTACATAAAATCGTATCTGAATCTAATAATTGACCAATTCAGGATAAGAGATTCTTTCTGCTTCATCCCATAGGTCGATCAAACGCAATTGATCTTTTAGGTAAAGTTTAACTTCGGCATTATCAAAAATTAATCCTTTCGATTGAGCGTCACGTAAGAATGCTAATTTTGACTCATAGGAAGAATCCCTAAAAAATCGTTCAACTTCTTTAACTTCAAGGATTTGTTCCCTATCCAACTGAAACAAATCCTGCTTGTTGATTGCGTTTTTATTAGTCGAAGCTACCCCGATACCGTCTTCAGTAGATAAAACGATCTCAGTATCACGTTCTTGCTTAACCTTTTGTATATATTCATATAAAGAATCAATAGGTGTAAGCTGAAAAGTATGACAGAACATATTTCTCACCTTATTTTGGTTGATTGATAGCTGAGAACATTCTTTTACCCATTTTTCAAGATTCCTTTCACTTGTAGTAAAATCAACCATATCAAGTACACTTGGTGAAAAGCACAGGATCCTTAAGAAGTCGTGAATATTTCGGGCAACAATTTTTACTGGGTCATCAAAGTCCATGGGTGAGACCCGAACGATGTAGGTATTTTCTAAGTCTTTTCGTTGCCCAAAATCAGTTAGAAATCCGAAATGTATACCATCTGAACCAGGTCTTGCAAAGGCTATGACATCAAGTGGGGTGTTTAAGTAACGCGAATCGACACCTTCGTATGAAAAGTAATAGCCTAATACATCTCCGGACTCTAACAATCCTGCTTTTTGAAGCTGTAGCTGTAATCCAATGATCTTATCTAGTATTGCAGGAATAGAATACTTTCCATAGTTTAACTTTACCATTATGAGAGTCTCCTTTTACAACTAGGCAGTTTGATATGATACCTACACATCAGCTCCCACTTGTTTTTTGGTGATAAAATTGTGCTGATTTGATAGTTAAATTATCCCATGAAATTAAAAATAATAAACGCCGTAATGAAAAAAGTGTAAAGTTTACTCAAAATAAAGAGACATCCTGACAAGTTTTAGAAAGGCGATGCCTAATCACATCATCTGGCATCGCCTTTTACATGATTGGGTACGTTGTCTGTATGAAATGAGCGAGACTTCTAGGAATCATTTCGTAAAGGGATGACGATTCCTCTTTTCTTAAGTATAATTCAACTATAGATAGGCTATTAGGACGGTGAATATAAGGTGAAAAAAATAACAGTCGAAAACTTAGTTCGGAAGTTTTCATTGAAAGTAGTAGCTGGGGAAAATCAACTGCAGAAAATGATTACGCAATCACGGGTGCATCGCCCTGGCTTGGAATTTGTTGGCCATTTTGATTTTTTTCCGATGGAACGAGTTCAAATTCTAGGAAAAAAGGAAATTACCTATTTACATAAATTAAGTAAAGAGGAACGTAAAATACGAATCGGAAATATCGTTCACTATCACCCGCCCTGTTTTATTGTTACGGCTGGAGAAGAAGGACTTACCTATTTAACTCACCATTGTGTTGAACAGGGTATACCCTTGTTACTAACAAACAAGCCTGAGACAACTTCAGAGTTTATAACCAAATTGGATACCTATTTGGTGAAGGAATTAGCACCAGAAATGACGGTTCATGGAGTTTGTATGAATGTGTCTGGCATTGGGATCTTACTTCGCGGTAATTCAGGGGTAGGGAAAAGCGAAACAGCTCATACGTTAATTCGTCGAGGACACCGTCTGGTTGCTGATGATATTGTTGTCCTGAAGAAGCTTGGCCCGCAAACCATTCTCGGTACACATGATGAAAAAACCAAGGAATTTTTGGCGCTTCGTAGTATTGGGTTGTTGAATGTGGTTCGCTTATACGGTCGTAAAGCTTTCCAAGATGAATCACGAATTGTGCTTGATATTAATTTAACGAAATGGCAAAAAGATGACTTGAATAATGAACTGGACCAGGAACTTCAATTTATAGAATATATGGGTGTTAAGATTCCATCTATCGAAATTCAACTCCAGCCCGGACGTGATGTGGCGGGGTTAATTGAAGCTGCAGCTAATAATTGGTATTTAAGGCAGCAAGGATATAGCGCAGCAGAAGAGTTCATGAGCAGGATTGAGGCCGATATTTCGAATTCTAATTTGGAATAACTATTGAAGAAGAACGCCACGGTGACGGTTCTCATGGTTTTAATGAGGTTAGTGCTGACCGCAAGAACCGTCCTCATGGTCTGGGAAAATCGAAACAACGGTAACAAAAAGAGATTGATAAAAAACCACCTTTCAATAAAAAAGGTGGTTTTTGTTTCTTTGTAAAAGCTCAAATTTTTTGGAATAGAATTAAATCACTTCTAATAAACCCATAGCATACTTAGCTCGCCCATTTCTCAATTTTCATAACAAATTTAATTATTAAAAAAATAATATGATATTATAAAAATAGGTAAATTAGCATTATAGTATTGTTTTATAACGTAGTATTGAGATCAAATAAAAGGAGTAGGTATGAAGGGATTTTATACTCATATAAATAAAAAGTTATATTATTTTACGGTATTAATCGTAATAGCCATTATGATAATGGGTTTGGTAGTGGGTAATCCACGTTTTGGTAAGTTAGATTCTGGTTATATTTTCCATAGTGGACTTGTTGTCATCCTATCTGCCTGTTTATTGCTCTATCCTAAGTATATCACTCATGTTTTTAGACTAATTATCATTACAGTAGCGTCCGTTTACTTTTATGTGCTGTTCTTTTTATATCCCGATACTTGGTCCACCTTTATTTTTCTATGTTTTATTCCAGCCATCGCGATTCTGTTTTTTGATTCAAATCTCTTTTATTTTTCTTTACTATTAAACAGTGTGTCCATCATATTTACATTTAGTTATATTATGCTTATTGATCAAGGATATCCCTATATCAAGCAGGATTTAATAGGAAATGTTATCAACTTTATCGGGAGTCAAGTGATTATCTATTTTATTTTTTATTTAACGCAAGGAAGAATAAAGAAACAGCAATTATACTATGAACAAATTCAGCATTCAGAGCGTTTGAAGACATCTGGACAACTAGCAGCTGCTGTTGCACATGAAATTAGAAATCCTTTGACCGTTGTAAAAGGCTTTTTACAGTTATACCAAAAAGACGCTGGATTTAGCGATGATCTAAAAGGAAATTTTACTTTGATGATTGATGAATTAAATATTGCTGAACAGGTAATTACTCAATTTTTATCTATAGCGAAGCCAAATAAGGAAACAGAAATAGAAACAGTCAATTTAAAGGTTGTTCTTCAGAGTGTAACCGATCTACTTCATTCGTATGGGCTGTTACATGATAATAAGATTGAATTAATTAGGGTTGAAGATTGCTATATCGCTGCTAACAACATAGAATTTAAACAATTATTAATAAATATTATAAAAAATGCCATTGAGGCCTCGAAAATTGGTGATTCTGTTTTTGTATCAGCTAGTAGGGATAAAGATTTCGTCGAGATTAAGGTAGTTGATTATGGACAGGGGATGTCTGAGGCGGAAATTAAGTCCCTTGGTACTCCTTTTTATTCTTTAAAAAGTAAAGGGACCGGATTAGGTATGATGGTTTGCTATAATATTGCAGCAAAATATAAAGGAACTATTGACTTCCAAAGTACTAAAGGTGAAGGAACTACCGTCACTATACGCTTTCCATCAAAAAATTAATGAATCCAGAGGGGCGGTTCTTATGGTTTTATAATGAGGTTAGTGCCAACCACAAGAACCGTCACCGTGGTCCAGTCAGGGTTCAGCCAATCGTAATGCAGGATTTCCTCATCTTGAAAGACACATAGCGAAGGGACGAAATTAATAAGAGTGTCATGGCTGTAAGAGAACACAATGGAGGCATATGATTCTACAGTAAAGAATCATGATATTGGTATTTTTCATATTTTCATAGATATTAAAGAATAGAATTGAACAAGGACATAGTGATTTCAAAATCGGTTGCATCCATAGTTCCTAATTGTTTATGAATGATTCTTTCTTCAATAGAAAATACTTTATTGGGTAGTACCCACTGATTATCATAGAGTAGGCCAACAGTTTTAGTAGTATGTAATTTATGTTCAAAACGATCTATGTTATCTGTTTTTTCTTGGCACGTTATTGCTAAGCAAATATATTTTCCGTAACTAGAATAATGTTCTTCATTACTGATAATAACTGCAGGTCTTTTTTTAAACCCTGGCTTATCACTAAAAGGAAAAGGGACTAACACAATATCATGTTTTTTAAAGGTCATTGTAGGCATCGTCCTTTTCATTGTCCCAAACATCCTTTAGGGACTTATTAACAATTCCGTTATAAAGATAATCTTCTTCTTGATTCAGTAATTTTTTAACCTTTTCTTTTATACTTCTCACCTTATCTGCAAAATCTTTTTTCTCCTCATCCGAAAAGGACTGAATTAATTCATCGAACTCATTAAATACATCTTCTTTTTTAAGCGCAGACATTAATTTACACCTCACTGTTATTTATTTATTATATTGTATCATTTATTGGATAATTTATCCATACGAGCAGTGACAGTCACAGTTCGTCTTTTTTTCGGGTAAGTCAATTTTGTTTATTCCTCAATGGAACAGTTCTTTTTATATAACCTAAGAAAGATACACGCCTTTACACAAAAAAGGGTATAAAATTACCGAAATTGCAAAAAACGCCATCAAAAGTCATTTTTGAAGGCGTTTTTTGATGTTTCGCTCAAAAAATGCCCCCAAAATTGAAAATTGACGATTCGCTTTACCCCGCCAATCTCGATATCGTAGAAGTACTGAGAAGCGGGTTTTTACATAAAGCCTCCCTAAGGACAAGGTGATGAAAAGGTGTCATAAAGTATTCACATATTATTGAAAAACGTATGACCATTTTCCTCATTTATTTATATATCAAGTATGAAGGAATTTTATTAGAAGAAAGGCAGTGGTTGAAGATGGCAAAATATCGAATGGTACGTACTGATTTTTGGAAGAATCCGATTGTTTCAGAAGAGATGACCCCGGAGGATAAATACTTTTACCTCTTTCTTCTTACCAATCCACATACAACTCAAATTGGAATCTATAAGATTACCAAAAAACAAATGGCTTTTGATTTGGGATATTCGATTGAGAGTGTTCATTCGTTAATGGAACGATTCATTGTGCACCAAAAGCTGATTCGTTACAATCCTGAAACGAGAGAACTAGCGATCAAGAACTGGGGGAAATATAACCTGGATAAAGGCGGGAAACCGTTCATGGATTGTATTTTTTCCGAGTTAAAGGATGTGGAGGATCTCTCACTGATTCAATATGTTTCGAAGGCGATTCAAAAACAGGAAATTCGCAGTCTATTTGAATCATTTTGTGAACAAGAAGAGCTGGTTTTCGGCATGGAAGTTAGCGGCCAAGATGAAAATGATACATATCTAGAACCTGAATGTGGAGAGCTTGACGATACGTTGACGCATCGTGATACGAGAAGGGGGCAAAAAGAAGAAGAAAATAAAAAAGATAATAAAAAAGAAAAACAACAACAAGAAGCTTTTAATCCAAATATAGAGAAAAATCCAGACACAGAAAATAATCAAAAAGAAGTAGATGTAAAAGAAATTATTGAGTTTTGGGACGACAATGGATTTGGTTTTTCGAACATAAATGGGAAAGAGCAGCTGTTAACTTGGTTAGATGATTCTAGCTTTTTACAGCCGAAAGATGTGATTTTAAAAGCGATGAATATTGCGTGTGCCAATAACAAGCGAAGGCTGAGCTATGTGGTTGGAATTCTGAAAAACTGGAAAAATGAATCTTTACTAACCGTAGAAGAAATTGATTCCTATCATGAAAACCAAAAGTCCGTACCTAAGCATAGGCAATCAACCAAATCTTTTCCTGCCGGAAGAGATATTCCAGGTGGATTTGTACTTGACCTTTCAGCAGGTGAAGAGTGATGCGAATAGCTGGAATGGACCATGGGGGCGGTTCCTGTGGTCAGCACTAACGCATTAAAAACCATGAGATCCGTCCCTGTGGAGGCTTCAACCATTATTTTTTTTAAAGAACCATTTACTATCAGGTCTTTCACGAGGAGTTAAATTCATAATGAAATACCCAATGATCAGGATTAAGATGACAAGCGAATAAAGCATTGTATTTACAGGCTGTTCGTGGTCAACAATAATTATTCTTACCATTGCGGTGATGCCTATATATATAAAATATCTAATAGGGAAATGGTATTCCTCCTTGAAATATTTAACAATCATCGTAATAAACTCAAAATATAAAAAGAAGATTAGTATATTATCCAAAAAAAGTTTATAGTCGTCGCTGCCACTTTCTATCAAAATATGACTGAAAATGATTAATTCCTTAACTAGTAAAATCGATAGAATAATTGCTAAAAAAATGAGAGAAATATTTAAAAATACCTGGAGAATCTTAGGTATAATGCATAAAACAAAAGTAAAATCCTTTTTTACCTTTAACATGGTAACCATCCTCTCACCAATTTAAACTATAGATTATATACTATTTTTAATTTTGTGAAAAATCAAGATAATTTTATGTAAAGACCATGGGAACGGTTATACTGATTTTTTGCTTCTATCTGTTCCTAAAATGTGATATCTGATTTTTCAACAATTTATTTATGCGCCCGGAAGGACAGTTGCATATAAAAATAAGTAAATGAGTTTTTTTATCGGAGTTATTATGGAAAGTATTAAAAATTTTTTAATTATCAAATAAATTTTAAGTGTGATTTCTAAAATTCCATGGTGACGGTTCTCATGGTTTTTAATTAGGTTAGTGCCGACCGCAAGAACCGTCCCCATGGTCTCAAAAACATTCGTCATCAAAAGTCTTTCGACCCTTACAAACCTCAACGCTTCCGTCGCAATGCCATGTCTTTCATCCATTTATACGTATAAGAAAAGGTCTTTTTTTTACATCAAATTAATATAATGACAAAGTTAACTTTTTCTAGAGGTGAATATTTTGGAGATTTTTGGTTTGTCATTTGCGGTACTCTTGAAAATAATTTTAATCAATATTGTCTTAAGTGGAGATAACGCAGTCGTTATCGCAATGGCATCACGTAATGTTCCAAAGAAACAACAAAAGAAAGCGATCTTTTGGGGAACATTTGGAGCCATTATTTTACGTTTAATATTTGCAGTAGCAATTATTTACCTACTAGACGTACCTTTTGTAACTTTTATAGGTGGGCTTCTTCTAGTGTATATTGCCATTAAACTACTAATTGGCGATGATGAAGAAAATCTTAGAGAAGGAGGTTCAAGCTTATTTTCCGCTGTGAAAACAATCATGATTGCTGATGCCGTAATGTCGCTTGATAATGTACTAGCTATTGCTGGTGCTGCTGAAGGAAATTTAGTCGGTATTTTCATCGGAGTTATTATTAGTATTCCTATCGTTGTTTTTGGGAGCCAGTTAATATTAAAAGCAATGGAAAATTACCCTATTATCTCTTATGCAGGTGCGGGAATCTTATCTTGGACTGCAGGTGAAATGATCGTCGGAGAACCAAAATTTGAACCTATTCTCACTCACGGGCTACATTTATTGGTTCCTACGGCTATTACAGTTTTTGTTATTGGTTTTGGATATTTAATTTCTAAGAAAAAACTGCTATAGAAAAAATTCCAAGTAACCATACGCCTTTACGTTTCTACATTATCAAAATATTGCCACCACATCGAAATAATAAGGATAAATGAAATAATCGAAAATGAGATCGAATTCCAATCACCTTTTTGGGGCTGTAGTACAATTAGGGTGCTGACGACCGATTCTCCAAAAAGGATTAATGTCAATAAAGCAAAGCGTTCTAATAAATGAGCCGTATTGGTCAGGGCTTTTACCAAATACCTGCGTCCGAAAACAGGCACAATAACATCGACAATAATTCCTGCATATAACACAGTGTATCGAATCCACGAATCAAAAAAGATAGAGAGAAATGAGATGAGGACTCCAATCCCAAAACATGTTCCTAAAAACCGAGCAGCCGTTTTTCTATCCCCTTCTTCTAGATTCTGAACAACAAGATATTGAATTGCCGTTAGTGCCCTTACTCCAATATAGCCAATAAGAAAAGGGAGATAGTATTGATCAAAATCTTCCGATAAGCTGGATGTCATAACAAGGACAAATAACATTTGAAGAATTATAAAGATACGTTGATGCAAAAAATCTTGTCCAAACCGATTGATAAACATTGTTTGTCCAGTCCAAGACCACCATATCGGGATAAACATTAGAGCAAACTTTAATAGATATTCTGGATAAATATAACCTTTTTCAACATGAAGTAAAACATGAGTAGTAGTTGCAACGGCTGCCACAAATAGCAAGTCATAAAAAAGTTCTAACCACGTCACCTTTTTTTCTACCATAGCTAGCAATACCTCCTATAAATGATAAAATATGGTATTATTAAAGTTGATTTCAAACAAGGAGGGAATCTCTATGCCCAAAATCATTGGCCTTATTTGTGGAAGTTTACGAAAAAATTCTTATAACCGAATCGTTGCTCAATCATTGACAGATATGAGTGATGCCGCTCAATTTCGCTGGATCGAAATCAACGATCTTCCTTTGTTTAACGAAGATTTAGAAATTGGCGGTGATCCAGAAACAGTAACATCATTTAAGTCCGCTATTCAGGACGTTGACGGTATCATTATCGTAAGTCCAGAGTACAATTCTGGAATTCCGGGCGTGCTAAAAAATGCATTAGACTGGGCGTCAAGACCACCGAAGTCCTCCGTTCTTAGTAGAAAACCGGTTGGCTTAATCGGAGCAACCCCTGGGGGATTAGGGACTGCCTTTGCTCAAATGCAAATCAGACAAATATTAGAAGCCATGCAAGCTCAGGTTCTTCCATTTCAAAAAGTGCTGATTTCGCAAGTACATGAAAAGATTGACTCCGATCAGAAAGTGCTTACTGACGAAAAAACAAAACGATATCTTGAGCGTTATTTACAACAATTTATTCATTGGATCGATCACACTCCTTTTTAAATTAACCAAAGAATACAGAACATCATCAAGTAATTTTTTGTGATGATTTTATATATATATAAATATTGTTGACAGTAAATAGTTTGTTGTCATTGGTTTATCTATAAACCTATAAAGTTCATAAACTGATTGTAACAAACGAAGGAGTTTAAGGTGATTTTGCCGATTTATGAACTTTCTTCGATTCGGTATTTAAAGGAGGATTATAAAATGTCTGATCTCTATTCTCGTCTTTCCAAAGAGGATGCTGCCGTTCTTCTAGTGGATCATCAAACTGGCCTTATTTCCGGCCTAGTGCGTGACTATGGTGTTGATGAATTCAAGAACAATGTTTTGGCTCTTGCTAACACCGCTAAGTTTTTTGATTTACCAGTTATTTTAACAACAAGCTTTGAAAATGGACCTAACGGCCCACTAATGCAAGAATTGGTTGAGCTCTTTCCTGATGCGCCAAAAATAGCTCGGCCTGGACAAATTAACGCTTGGGACAATGAAGAATTTGTTAAAGCCATTGAAGCAACAGGTAAAAAGCAACTAATTATAGCAGGAGTTGTTACTGATGTTTGTGTTGCGTTCCCGGCACTATCTGCTGTAAACGCTGGATACGAAGTATTTGTTGTCTCTGATGCTTCCGGAACGTTTAGCAAACAAGTAGCGAACACGGCATTAATGCGCATGGCCCATGGTGGAGTACAGCTTATGAACTGGTTTAGCGTAGCGTGCGAATTACAGCGCGATTGGCGCAACGACGTCGAGGGTTTTGGCGCTTTACTCTCTAGCCAACTTCCTGGTTATCAAAATTTAATTGGAAGCTATAGGGGAGCTCAGGGAGATCTCGGCAAGTAGAATGACTAGATCACAAAGGTCAACCTTGACATATAGTTAGCTATCCTCACCAACAAACGCGGATTTTATACGAAATTCGCGTTTTGCCATCAGGACCCCTTCTTCAACTCCCTCAGTTTGATAC
>NZ_JAGGQX010000084.1:0-13759 GCF_018613095.1 Bacillus sp. ISL-75 | reverse complement strand
ACTTTTGGGTGGCCGTATACACAAAGTCTGCTTGTATTTGTTCACCCATTGGAGAGTCTGGGACTGCTTGATAATCCCTAGTGCTTGATTCTTTTGGGATTTGATAGTCCTCTCGAAGACACCTTACATAGCTTCTTACTGTACTTTCCCCAACTTTGAATTCAGGATATTTCTCTTTAAGCCAGTCTTGCACTTGAGCTGCAGTTAAATCTGGAAATTCTCTTAACCAATGAAGGATCAATTCCTTATGAATGTCTAACTTCTTACTCCTAGACATTGTTGATGCCGTCCACTCTGCCATTTCCTCTGGTGATTTGCGAATATACTTGTAAACCGTATTTCTTGATATATTTAGTTTCCGAGCGATAGTAGAAATACTGTATTTCTGATTGAGCATTCCTCTAATTTCAACATACATTTCAAACTTATCCACCTTTTCAATTCCTCCGCCTAATCATAGAAGTTTAAAAATCTATCATAAGGTGGGGAACAATATTAGTAAATAAGTGTTCAAAATTATTCGTCGTAAACTGTTCAATTTAGTCTAGCACTTACAGAGGTTGAATTCATACATAAATTATTTGGAGTAGCATCATAATTCATAGATGAAAAGGGTATTGAGATTCTATGTTTTTAACAAGTATATTTGCACCAGAACCATATTTTTTCTAAAGGCTTAACTTCAAGAAGAATACCCATAGTTGCAATTGTAAAGAACCATCTGGACCTGTATTACCCGTTATTCGTGAATCTTCTGATAAAGCAACGATTAAACCTTACAAATAAATTGACGCTAAAACTAGATTTATTTCAAATTAAGCTTTTCATAATTCAGCCAGATTTAAGACAGTCACCTTTTCGCGGTCATTGATTCGATGCTTTTACGGATTCTTTATGCTCCCATACCTGAACATGGGAAGAAAGGTAGATTCCGCTTCAAAAATTCTAATTTTTAAACCAGGTAAGAATGATGGGGGATTATTAGATAAGTGAGAATGTTTAGAACTATCTTATAGAAAAGGCTATAGGGATCACTCCTTAGAGCTTTTTCTGTTTGAATAAGTGCAACTTAATAAGCTTCAGTATATAAAACCTTAACATTTTTTATATAAAAATAATGTGCTAAAGTTTTATTCATTTAATCCTGTTCGAAAATGTACACTTTTTCGAACAGGTATTTTTTGTTCAAAAATGGCCGATTTCAACGTTCGTAAAACTAAAAAAATAATTTACGGACGGTCACTGTTTTTATTATATTTTTACGAACGTTTTATAGTAGAATAAGAGAAATAAGAATTGAAGTGAGGGACAAGAGTGGAATGACATTACGTAAAACATCCAGGCCGACATTGTGGTACTGGATATGCCTTTATTGGATACCACTCAATTTAAAGATAGTCTTTGTATAAAACTCTCCTTTTTTGTGCAGCTGCTAGCTTCTTCAGAAGCCGAAAACGTTGATGTATCAACGATGTATAAACGATAAAAAACGAACAAAAACCAAGCCCTTAAGTATCAAGGGATTGGCTTTTTCTGTTTCCTGGAATCATCATTATGTTAATTGAATGTCAATGCGATATACAAGTTTCTAATATTTTGTTCAATAATTATGTATGACGCTTTCGTAGTAACTTTAATTGCCAAGGTAACCAAAAACCAAAAACAATAATGAATACAGGGATAGACCACAGAGTATGCCATCCTTTTAACTTCATATATCCTATTTGAACAAGCATCCATTCAGAAAAAAAGGACACGATCGTAAAAAGGGTAACATATATCCATTTCTTTTCTTGTTTAAAATAGTTAAGAAATATTGTAGCGTAACAGGAAGGGATGATACCCATACTTATCAAATCACCAATTCCTTCTTGCTTTGGGTCACGACCTAGATCAAATACATCTAAGTAATTTAACATAAGGAACACATCTATTATTATTGCTACATAGCCAGTCGTACCAAAGATAAAATAAATTTCTCTCCAACTTAATCGTTTCGGCATGAAAATTATATAAATCAAAGCGATAGTACCTAGAGTAATTGGAAACCATATACCTTTTGCTGACAAATCTAAGTTTTGTGTAATTCTTTCCATAATATGTCTCCTTTATTTTTATAAAAAAACAGACATTAATATTTCGTTCTATCTATTGCTGATTGAATATGACCATAAAAGCTTAACATTATTACTTCGTTAAAGTTTGATTGAATGTTAATCAAGAATTCTAAAGAATGGAAAGCTTGGTAATGCACAGCTGCAAAGGACCCTTGCAAGTTGATCTATTTTTGTCATTTTATCTCCTTCTAAGTATTAGATAGTTTATCATGATCCACTACTTTTGGAGGTTGTTCCATCCACCCATTATCGATCATTATGTTTGCAGCGTCTTCTGTATATTTTAGGACTTCACCTAAAATTCGGAGGTAATTGGTAGATAAATCACGTCTGGAACTTGTTGACAAACTTGTCCCGTAATATCCAATGGCGCCTGCGGCTAGTGCATTTACATGAAACATCATTAGTTTATCGGAAAAAGGGGAAACGGTTGAGTCTAATACTTGGTTATCCCAAGACACAGAAGCTGGAAGGGAATTTTCATTTAAAACGGAACTATAAATTTCAATATGCTTTGTAGCAATTTCTTTTCCTCTTGAGAAAAAGTTACCCACTTCTTTTGACTTTGCCACTTGACTGAAGCCAATGAATGTTGACATAGCTAACACATTTCTTTGAATATTAGCATAAAGATTTGTTACTTCTAACGTAGTAAGTGATCTACGTTCTCCAAACCATCCAGCTAAAAAGTTTTGTTTTCGAATAAAATCGACTTTTTCAGGAGTCGTAACATATGGCGCTCGTATATAGAG
Organism: Bacillus sp. ISL-75; assembly: GCF_018613095.1. Classification (NCBI taxonomy): domain Bacteria; kingdom Bacillati; phylum Bacillota; class Bacilli; order Caryophanales; family Bacillaceae; genus Bacillus; species Bacillus sp. ISL-75. The sequence goes on along the minus strand of NZ_JAGGQX010000084.1, from coordinate 10,890 downwards.
ACCTTTAGATAGTAAAACATTTCCTGTGTTTTTGTGAAGTTTCTTTGAACCATCAATACATTCTGAAAAATAATCAAATACATCAGAACGTGTTGATAATGTCAACGAGATGCTGTAAGCGTTTAACCCTATTGAACTCCATTGTTGTAGATAATAAAGAAAGTAAGAATCCGAAAATAATCGTGGAGCTGTAATATCAACATCTTCTTCTTTAAATCCATATGGAATGGGAAATTTCTCACCGTTAAAGATTAATGTAAGTTTTTTTATGTGTGCCTGTGCTAACTCCAATGCATATTTGACTACAGGACGAATCTCAGGATCCTCTGCTTTTTCCAAAAAGTATTTAAGTACACAAATGGATAGGCTATCATTCATGTAGGCAGACCACAGCTGTGAAATTTCAGCAGATGTTAGTTTAATGTAATTTTCACTATGCATAAGAGATTCTTCCTCCATTAATTTGAAATGAAATCCTCATGTTATCTTTCCTAATCATGTAAATAAATATTTATCGTATTATGAATTCGCATATGATGAGTGAAAAGTCTTGGCCACTTTTAAATTTAAAAAGGTTTATGATTTCATGGAAAAGTAAAAATGAATATTTTTTCATTTTAGTTTAATGATGACGACATCAAGCTAGTGATTAAACTACGCATATAATATACATTATATACATTTAAACTATTAAAATAGTATGTTATACTCGTCATATAATGTTTATTTTTAGTTCGATTTCAGGTGATTTTGAGAGAGTTAAACTCAGCATATAAGTTAAGAGGTGAGAGTCGTGGTGGAAGATTATATTTCTAATCTTCAGAAAAAAGACAAGTCCCCAAAAACCGTTATTTCCTATCGGAATGATATCCTTATTTTTTTAAAAGATTTACATATTAAACCAGACGATTTTGTGACAGCAACAGATGTAAGAAAATGGATCACTGGTATGTTAAATTCAAAAGAAGGAAAACCATTGGCTATTACCACCATTAATCGTCGGTTAAATGCTTTGCGCAGTTTTTATTCCTGGGCAGTTAAAAATAAGAAGCTACAGCATAACCCGATGGATGAAATTCAGGATATCAAATCGGCTGATGATGATTCAGAAAAAATCATGTGGCTGACAGAAGAGGAGTTTGAAGATCTATTAAATCGTGTGAGAAAGACACCGGTCAAAAGTAGGGGAGTGAATCCCGAAGAAAAGTACCGTCGGGATCGAGCTATTATTTATTTATTGACATACGCGGGTTTGAGGGTCGATGAACTATCAAACTTAAAGTTAACCGATCTTGACTTAGAGTTAAGGCGTATTAGGATATTGGGGAAAGGTCGGAAGCTTCGGACGGTGCCTATGTCCAATACCTTGTGGCAGGAACTGTACGACTGGTTAATTTTTAGAGCAGAAATGTCAAACAGTAAACCTCATGTGGAAGAGTCACCCTATGTGTTTTATAGCCAGAGGTCAACCAAATTTACGGTTCGTGGGATTCAGTCTATGCTTGAAAGTTACAGTTTGCCAAAGAAAAAATTAACTCCCCATATGTTCCGACATACGTTTTGCAAATGGATGTTAAAAGCAACTAATAATGATATTGAAAAAGTTAGGAGACTCGCTGGTCACAGCAACATTTCAACTACGGCAAGGTATTTAAAAGATTCCTATAGTGACTTAGCGGATGCTGTAGAAGCTTTGCCAAAATTTTGATTTTGTGAAGATGATCTTAGTTAGTTAAGAAATACGAGTTTAATTGAAAGTAAAAACGTATAAATATAATAGAAGAAACTCGTAAAAATTAGCCTATACTTATGGGGAGCATAGGCTATTTATCATTCAACAATCGGGGCCAGATTGTTGAAGAAGAATAATATTAAAATATTTTTCAATAATCTAAACTCTCCATTAATGAAAACAAATTAGTAGATTTTAATTCGACAATTTTTGGTAAAATATTTTTTAGAACATTTCTAGATATATATATATAAAGTAAGAAGTTTAAGCAATACAAAAAATAAATAATTAACTAAAAGGAGTACCTAGTCTTTTGTTGTTCTAATGGAAATTATAATTAATGGAAAAGAATTTGGTGAATTTTCGAAAACGATAAATCCTGTGTGATATGTAGAGTCGGTATTGAGTAAATATTACCATTTAATAAAAATAATTAGTTTGTAGAAAAAATGAAAGGAAAGTGGAAAAGAGATGTTTCCACTATGTGAATTGTATGGACTATTCAGATGTGAGAGAAGCAGCTATAAATTTTTATAGTGAGATTAATGGTGAGTACTTAAATTTCGATGAAAAATATCATTTCTTTTATGACGAAACCAATAACGTAAGAAAGTATAGTATTAAAAATGGGGAACTAAGTTACGATAAATCTGCAGACTTTGTACTTGGTGGAGTAGTATTAAGTTCAAGTTTGATAGATATTAATAATAAATTTCGTTTATTTAAGGAACAAGTTGAATATTGAAAACGACGTTGAATTAAAGTTAACAAGACTATCTATTGGAAAAAAGGATTTTATTGGGTATTTATCTTCTACAAAAGTTACTGCATTTTTGACCTTTTTATTAAAAGAAAAAATTTATGTACATTACGCGGTCTTAGAGTAATCCACCCGTTTCCGGCCAAAGAGATAGGGTGGATTACTTTTTTATTGTGATAAGTAATTGAAGTGCTCCAATAACAACTAATACTGCTGTTAAAATCAAGATCCAAAACTCCATACAATATCACCTCCCCAATGAGAGGCTCAATCGCCTACCCTGCTATGCAATTGTACAAAAACAATAATAACCTATCCTTTGGTAAAAATGGACGAGTTTCGACATAATTTAAGCCCTTAAGGGACCTTTAGGCACAAATTTTTAGAAACGCTACAAAAGCTGACTTATGTAAAGATAAAAAGGACATTACGCTGCAGCCCTTTTTATCTTTTACGGATATAACTTTTTTCGTCAAATATGCTGTCATCAGGAAGCCACCAACCCCTAATAAGTTATTCTTTCAATACCGAATAGCGAAGAGCCAGTTTTTTGTAGAAATTTTAACAATTCACTTTTATTCAATACTACTAATTATTAGGTATTAGAGCATATGTTATTGTAGTGAAATGTCGAAAGTGTAGGTAATTTGTCGCTAGAAATGTGTTGATAATTGTAATAATGTGTAAATAAAATAAGAATGATAGTATTATATATAATTATTTGGGAGGGTTTATTTTGAAATTAAAGAAGATATTGGCTTTGTTTCTTGTCTTTCTACTAATTTTTAGTAGTGTCCCCAACAATGGACGAGCACAGAATGGGGATCAGATAGCGAAAGAAAAAGACCAAGTGGTGGGTGATCCTGTCACAACTTTTGATTTACCTAAGGGAGAAGTAATAGAGAAAAGGACAGCAAACAGCAAGGTCTTTTATAATGGAGATGGAAAATTCACCAAGAAAATTTACTTTCAACCCATACATAAGCAAAAAAAAGGAAAAAAAGAATGGGAAGAAATATCTTCAGAAATTGTAGATACCGATAATACAAATATAAGTACAGAAAATGCGATCCTGAATGCCTCTTTTAATAAGCATATGATAAATGGTCAATATGCTAACTTTAATTACGATAACCAAGAAGTAACATACTCGTTACTAGAAGCTTCCGGAGAAGCTAAAACGATTTCTGTCAAGGATGTCTCTGCTAAATATAAAAATAAAAGTCATGAAATTTTATATAAAGGGGTTTTCCCTGAGCTTGACCTTCGAAATATTACATTTGACCAAAATAGCAAAGAAGACTTGGTATTACATTCTTATACAGGCTATAATACTTTTACTTTTCATTTGGCTACCGATCTTGAAGCAAAGATTCAACCAAACGGTTCAATTGATTTCTTTGTTAATGGAACCGAAGTAAAAGTCTATCATTTGCCTAAACCATTTATGACGGATTCCAATTATGATGATCATTCTGGAGAGGTTTCTAGGTCAGATGATGTTTCATTTGATTTGAAAAAAGTGGCTGATGGTTACATTTTAACCGTGCAAGCCGATAATGATTGGTTAAAAGACCCTAAAAGGGTTTATCCGGTTTATATTGACCCTTCCACAAGTATCACTACATCAACCGATACATTTGTTATGAGTGCGTACCCAACAACGAATTATGGTGATTCCTCTGATAAATGGGATTCAGCACAAAGTCAATATGTATTAAAATCAGGCTATTATGATTCTACTACAGGAACCTGTTATGCCTTTTTAAATCAAAGTCTATCAAGCCTGGATAATATGATTGTAACAAATGCTGATTTTCATGTTTATGTTACTCATTCCTATTATTCTACAACAGCTAACGGATTATGGTTGGATACCGTCAATAGCTCTTGGGCAGCTGGAAGTATGACATGGAATAACCAACCGGCCTCTACCAATATTTCATCAGTGAATGTGATGCGGGAGCAATGGGCGAACTTTGATGTTACAAGCACTGTTAAAGCCTGGGTAGATGGAACCAAAGCAAATTACGGATTTAAATTGCATACAAATGGAAATGGTCAAACCTTCTGGAAAAAGGTTGTTTCATCTACCAATTCAACTTTAAAGCCTTATTTATCTATTGATTACACAATTCCTGTCCCACAGGCACCAACGGGAAAGAATTATAGCAACGGCAATGGAACGGGATATATTAATCTGTCATGGCAGCAAGTGGATGGTGCGACCGGATATAAAGTGTGGATTTACAATGGAAAAGTCTATGAATCTTTTACCGTAGGAAATGTAACCTCTTGGTCCACTAACAATCAAAAAATATGGCCAACAGCTTCAGAAATAGCATCTGGGAGATATGACCTGCATCAGGATAAATTAGGGGCAGAACTCTCTGTTGACCCTTCACCGGTATACAAGAATTCAGGTGGGATTTATCCAACTAACAAAAACTATTGGTTTAGGGTCAGTGCTATATTTTCGCAAGGTGAAAGCAGTATGTCAGACGCAATTTATCCTTACATCCCGAATTTAGCCTTGCCCGCTGTTCCTACTGGTACAAGCTATTCTAGTGGAAATGGTACTGGATATATTGATTTTAAGTGGGATTCAATAGCTGGGGCAACTGGATATAAGATTTGGATCTTTAATGGGAGTTCCTATGAATCTAAAGATGTAGGGAATGTAACTTCTTGGACCACTAAAGGTAAAAAATATTGGCCAACTTCAACAGAAATTGCATCAGGTAGATATAAATTACATTTAACCGATAATCTGGGTACTGAATTGGCTTTAGATCCATCACCTGTTTATGCCAATGCCGGGACTAGATATGAAAACTATACAAACTTTTGGATAAGAGTAAGTGCATATAATGCACAAGGAGAAACAATCAATTCCGATGCTTATATGCCAAGAATAACAAATTTACCTGTACCGTGGGCACCTGATGGAATAACATATAGTATAGATGACTTTAGTAATTATACTAATTTAACTTGGGAGCCAATTAGTGACGCTACTGGCTACAAAGTTTGGATATTTAATGGGAAATTTTATGAAGCAATTGATGTTGGAAATACTTTAAATTGGAGCACAAAGGGTAAAGGTATTTGGCCAACAGAAAGTGAAATAGCTAATGCTACTTCTGATAAGAATATATTTCATACAGATGGTAAAGGATTAGATTTTCCAAGCAATCCAAGTATATTATATTCAAAAATGGGTACATCTTATGCTAAAAACGATAGGATTTATTTTAGGTTAAGTGCCTATAACCACCAGGATGGCGAAACTATCTATTCGAATACACCTTTAATAACTACGCATCCTCGACTAGGGGAAGAGGACTACTGGACATTTGGAACACATAGTTTTGATGAAGGATCCATTTCTGTTAATGTTACAAATGGGAATGTTGTGGCGGGCTTTAGTGATGCTAGCCTTTATACAAGAGGAGTACTCGGTTACAGGTTCGACCGCGTATATAATTCTCTTTCAACTAAAAAATCCCCAATAGGTAAAGGATGGACTTTCACAGGTAATGAAAGTTTGCGTGCAGTAAAGGATAGTGGGAATATACTGAGCAAAGTTGTTTATATAGATGAAGACGATACAAAACATGAGTTTTTATACGATTCTACTACAGGTAGTTTCATATCACCGAAAGGTAAATATTTATCTTTAAAGTCAATAACAATTAACGGAAAAAATGGGTATGAATTATCTGATAAAGCAGGATTTAAAAAACAATTTGAGGAAACTACACCTAATATTTATAGACTAGCTTTCTATAAAGATCGTTTTAATAATACGATACAATTCTTGTACGACAGTAGTAATCGACTAATAAAAATATCAGAAATTAATGAAAGTAATACACCTATTCGAAAACCGATTACTTTTACGTATATTGGAACAAGTAACTTAATTGGAGCTGCTCAGTTAGTAAATAAAAAATACACATACTCTTACAATGCAGATGAAACATTAAAAGAAGTAATGGTAACGGATGTAAATAACCCTGCAAACACACTTAAAAACGATTATAGTTATGACAGTTTAGGAAGACTAATTACAGTTATAAATTCAAAAGGAATAAAAAAAGAAATTTGGTATGGGCCAAATAATGTTACCGTTAATGAACCTCAGGAGGGACAAGCTGGTTTACAAACAGTTTATGAATTTAATATTGATGGTAATCAGTATCTAGTTGCAAAATCTACAGGTATAAAAACTTTCTATTATAGAGATATACAAAATGACACATATGCCATTGTAAAAGAAACTAATAATGAAAATGAAACGAAAGAAAGAACATATGATTCACAATATAATATATTAAATGTAAACGATAATGGTGTTATTTCAACATTCACATTCGACAACCAAGGAAATCAATTAACATCTACGGATTCAAACAGTAATCAACAAATTAAAACGTATGATACATTTAATAACTTATTAACTTCTAAAGAAATTTATAAAGATGAAAATAATCAAACTGTAGAGGAATTAACAAGTTACACCTATGATCCATCAAATAAATGGCAGAAAACTATTACTAATTCAAAAGGAACTACAACCTATGAGGTAGATCCATATGGTAGGGTAACAAAGATAATTAGTCCCAATAATAAAACCATTACAACAATATACGATGATACAACGAATTCTATTACTGAGATTGATGAAAATAATTATCGATTAGTTACTGAATATAACGATTATGGTGCAGTGATTTCGAAGACAGATGATCTTGGAAATAAAACAAGATTTGAATATGACTTGTTAAAGCCTTTACAATTAAATTCAACAACACAACCTGAAGGTGGTAAAACAAGTTACTTTTATGATCAAAATGAAAATATGACAAGGATGGTGGATGGTCTGGGCAGGAATATTTCTTTTATTTATTCTAATATGAATAAAATTAAAGAGTTTACAATCCCTGTGACCTCAAGTAAAAAAATGACTTTAAAATATGAATATAATGATCAAGGGAATCTTACCAAATTTACACGAAATTCACTTATTGAAAAAAGAATTTCTTATAATGATTCTCAAAATATTGCGAATGTAGGTATTTATAAAAATGATGTAAAACAGTTAGGCTGGAATTATTTGTATGATGAAAATGAAATGTTGAGTTCAGTACAGTTTGGAGCACTAAAGAAAGACTATGTGTATAACGATAATAAAGATTTATTAACATTTTCACAAGGCCTATTTAAACAGTCAAATAGTTATAATAGTAATAATGTTTTAAGTAGCATTAAGACTGAGTATAATGAAGCAACAATTCCATTTAATAAAACTGCCTTGTATACTTTCGATGAAAAAAATGAAATGAAGAATATTAATATTTATGATGAGCAAGGTAATTCCCAAGCAAGTATTATTATGAATAAAGATGATATTGCTAAAACGAGATCAATAAGTGTAAATAATCAAATAAGCAAAACTGTTCAATATAATGAAGAAAATAAATTTACTAGTATCACTGTAAATCAGTTTGGTAATGAACAACAAACTAGGTTTGAATATGATAAAAATGGAAATATAACAAAAGAAACAACGGGAAGTACTGTTTCTTCCTTTGTATATGACAAAAATCAAAGGCTAGTACAAGAAGATTTATCAAACGGTACGACAATAAAATACGAATATGATAACGCGGGTAACCGAACTAAACGTGAAATTTTGAAATCTGGGTTCTCAACTTCAACAGATATTTATGTTTACAATGATGCAAATCAAATATCCATAAGGAACAGTAATCCTAATCAATATTCATATGATGATGATGGAAATCTATTAACAGATGAAAGGTATAGATACACGTATAATCTATTAGGCCAGCTAACAAAAGTGGAAACAATCGATGGCCAGATTGTGGCAACTTATGAATATGATGAGGAGAATCAACGAACAAAGAAAATTATTGGAAATGAAGAGATCGAATATTACTATCAAAAATCAAATTTATTACTTGAGGTAATTAAATTAGATGGAGTAATTTCTGGTTACCGTTCTTATATTTACGATAATGAAGGGAACCCTGTTAGTGTAATTTGGAAACAAAAAGATACTGCAGGAGCATGGAAAGAATCAGTATATTACTTCATAACAAATTACCGTGGAGATATACTTAAATTATTAGATGAATCGGGACATGAAGTTGCAACATACACCTACGATTCTTATGGAAATATTATTAATTCTTCAGGGGAGCTTGCGGATGATAACCCAATTAGATATGCAGGTTATTATTTTGATCAAGAAACCACCCATTATTACTTGAATGCTAGATACTTCAATCCTGATAATGGTAATTTCTTAAATCCATTACTTCCAACGCAAAATGATATTCCAATATTAATTAATGGATATTATTATGCTAATAATAATCCGAAATCTAATATCGACCCAGATGGAATGTCTGCGTATGCTATCACCGGAGATAATAAAAAATATTATCCAACCACTAAAGATAAAGAAATGCGCTCTCTAACAAGTAATGTATATATTGATAAAGGGTATGCTCCAGTAGGAACATATGTTAATGGTTGGAGGGTTTATAAAAATATAACCGGAAATGCTAGTTTTCAAGCCAGAATATATAAAAAACAACTCTCAAATGGAAAATCTGATTTTTGTATAGCTTATAAAGGGACAAAAGAAAAAAGAGATGTTCTAGTTGATATAAACGAAGTTGTACTCGGTAGAAAAGGTGCTCAAACGAAACAAGCTTTATACGTAGTATCAGATTTGTGGAAGAATGAAAAGAAAAATATAAATAAATTATTTTTTACCGGTCACTCATTGGGAGGGTATTTAGCACAATATATAGAATCAGATATTGTAGATAAAAATTTGAGTGTTAGTGTACCGAATAAAGCTTATACTTTTAATGCACCGGGTGTAGAACATATCAGGAAAATGATAAATGACAAAAAGTATATGTACGACAGTTCAATTACAAATTATATGATTTTTGGAGATCCTATTTCAACGTTAACAGGTGATAATTTAGGTATAGTTAAAATATTTATGCCCAAAAAAGTATATTATAATAATCTAGAATTCCATAAGTTAGTACGCTTTGAAGAGATAGGTTTCTATTAATAATAGTGTAATTATTCTTAAGTATTATATGGTATTCAATGTTTGACAGTAATGTCACGCTGTTGATGCAATACGTGCACTATATTCTGCAAATTTTATGTAACCCTTAATAAGCTAAGAGGTTATATGCTTAATAGCAAAGAATCGCTTTTTACTAATTTAACGGAGCAGATTAGTTGAAGAAGGAGCTCTCATCCTATTAAGTGAACTAATAAGTATCCATTTTTAAAAGTGAAATTAATATATTTTGAGGTGTGAAATGTCTAAACAAGATTGGCTTGAGTTGGTATTGGTTCCAGGTATTCCTATTATTATATTTTTGATATTTCTGATTTGGATTTGCAAAGGGTTTAAAACAGGAGGTGACCTTCAGAAGGAAAAAGGAACAACTTCCAAACAACTTTGGATTTCAGTTGGTCTTGTTTTCTTATGTTTACCAATGGCTCTTATTATAGGTGGAATGGCAACCGATTCACCTTCAAGTACAGTGGTACAGTTTTGGGAAGCTTTTTTTGCTATCGAAGGACTACCACTTTTATGCTTACTATTAACAATATGTAAACGAATAATACAACATAAAAAGTATATTAATTAAAATGTATATCATTGGTTATGAGAAGCTATTAACTTGCACATAAGAACATGAAAGAATTGTGAATTTTAATATATTTTATTCTAATGATAAGTAAAATAACTGTCTAACGGGTTCTGTTGCCAAAACTTCAAGATAAATGCAATTAATCTTTAAATCTAGGACATACTGATACTACTACTCTAAAAAAAGGTGTGTGATCAGTATGGAAAAGCAAAATGTATTCAAGTGGAAGCATTATCAACCTGACATTATTTTGTTAACGGTAAGATGGTACCTACGGTATAACCTCAGTTTTCGTGATTTAGTGGAAATGATGGAAGAACGGGGCTTATTCATTGCTCATACAACGATCATGCGTTGGGTTCATCAGTATGGTCCTGAATTAGACAAACGAATCCGTCGTCATCTCAAACAAACCAATGACTCGTGGAGAGTGGATGAAACGTATATAAAAGTAAAAGGTCAATGGATGAACTGTATCGTGCAGTGGATTCCGAAGGAAACACAATCGATTTTTACCTAAGCAAAACAAGAGACCAAAAGGCTGCAAAGCGCTTTTTCAAGAAAGCTTTGCGGTCTTTTCATGTTTCGAAGCCTCGTGTCATAACAGTTGATAAGAACCCAGCCTATCCAGTCGCCATTCAACAACTGAAACAGGATGTTTTTGACACCCATAATTT
>NZ_JAGGQX010000083.1:0-7601 GCF_018613095.1 Bacillus sp. ISL-75 | reverse complement strand
GTTTATATTTTCAGCAGTCTCGAACCCACGTCGCTCTTTTTTCTATATTAAGCTGTTGTCGAAAACATGTACTTTTTATAATGGTAGCGAATCGAAAAGATTAGGCCGAGCCCGAACATGTTCCCCATTAAGGCGCTGCCGCCATAACTGATAAACGGTAATGGAATACCCGTAATCGGCAGAACACCAATCGTCATCCCAATATTCTGGAAGACGTGGAAGGTGATCATGCTGATGACCCCTACGCAAATATACGTATAAAAATTATTCTTTGTTTCCATTCCGACCTTGGTAATATGATAAACCAATAAGAAAAACAGACTAATCAACACACTTGCCCCAATAAAGCCATATTCTTCGCCAACGACACTAAAAATAAAATCCGTTTGGCTTTCCGGCAGATAAACTTCGCGATTTCCCAGTCCTTTACCGCCCGTTTGGCCTGAACCGATCGCAAGTAATGATTTTGTCAACTGATAGGCGTCCGATCCTTGGTAACTATATGGATCTAGCCAAGAATAAATCCGACGAAGCTGATATTGGCCCACCCCAAGGTACTTTTCCAAGACTTCTGGGTGCCATAATACAAAATAAAAAATCGTCCCAATTAGCGCTATACCTACTGCAAACAATGGTGTGAGCAGCTTCCACGAAATCCCCGAAATAAAGATCATTCCTAATAATATCGCTAAGAACACGAGCGATGTCCCTAAGTCCTGCTTGATAATAAGTGCTAACGGGACCATGGTTACAATGCCAAGCTTAACTAACAGCCAAAAATCCGTTTGCATCGTTTTTATCTGGGTCTTGAGGTGATGATCTTCAATTACGCGCGCAAGAGCCAATATAATGAAGATTTTAACAAACTCAGATGGTTGGATGGTACCAATGCCAGGAACCTTAAACCAGTTTTTCGCCCCATTGATAACTGGTGCGATACTTTCCGGGGCAACAATTAAAAATCCAAGCATAAGTATTCCAAACCCATAAGCATACCAGGTAAGCTTTCGGAGTTGATCTGAATCGAGGGTCATAACCCCAGTGATTATCCCTCCACCAACCACATACCAAACAATTTGCTTGATTAAAAAGTTCTCCTTGTATTGTCCGCTTGCCTGCGCACTATAAATTGCTAAACAGCTCGCTAAAAACAGTAATATCAATATAAAAACAAGATTGTAATCAAGTTTTGAAGTTTTGTCGTTATTTGAAGTCATATCAGTTCCACCTTACTATGAAATGCTGCATTCCTTCATTATATTTTTATTATCAGCAAATCACAACTTCTAAACTGTGAATGGTTTAATTTACATAAGAATGTTTATTCTCTAAAGTAGATCCGCTGCAACTCCCTTGCCATCCATTCCAGATTACTTGGAACCTGTGGAATGCCGTATCCAATATAAAGCGGAGTGGTCACAAAGCGCGAAACAACCTTTGCATAGATTTTATTTTCAATATGATGGAAAAACAAATTATAGCTCGTTGCTTTGAATGGAAAATGGTTCAAAATATAATGAACAGCCGTTTGCAGGTAATCCGAAAACTTTTCCTGGTAACACGAATCATCCATTTCAATATTGAATTCATAAAATCCGACACGGGGCTTTGTCGACAGCGTAAACCGGGCTTCCGCTGTTTCATCAATTACAATCCCTTCAAACATTTCATGGGTTACCTTCTCTTTATAATCAATATCATCCAATCCAATGATTTGCATATGAGGATGGGAGAGCGTACCTCCTGACAAAGGTCCATGGTTTTTGAAGAAGATCACAGATTGATAGCGTCCAGTTTCCTCCATAGCTAACCAATGCTTGATTCCAAATCTCATCAATTTATGTAAATGCTCTTTTGGGTAGGTCGATAATTCACCATGACAATCATCCGTTTCAATTAACACCGTTTGATAGGTTTGTTCTAAAACAGGATATTTATTTTTCAAAAGAATAATCGGTTCGTCCACAGCGATGAGGTTCGTTAGTTGATCTCTTTCGCAAAATGGACAGGCCTGGTCTTTGTTTCGAATATTTTCGGGCTTCATAACACCGATCGACGTATTAAAATGAAGATGTGAATTTTCCAAATGCGTTTCTCCTCTCGAACGAGTATATTTCTATTTTATGGGAGGATGCCATCCAATTGCACTTATTTTGTTTAGACATTAGATATTTTCATTGCCTAATTGGAAAAGGAATCCTAAAACAGAATAGGTTTTCATTAAATAGGTAATTTTAGCATATCTTTTAAATGTACAGGCTTAACATTTCTTTAGAATGTGAGGGTAACTATGTTAACAAAATTAGAAGCACTAATTCTGGGGATTATCCAAGGTTTAACCGAATTCTTGCCGATCAGCAGTACTGGCCATCTTTATTTAGGAAGAAATTTATTCGGCTTACAGGAAGCCGGACTCTTACTCGATACGATGCTTCATGTCGGTACATTGCTGGCTGTTTTTGTTTTTTATAAGGAAGAATTTATAAAAATTATCAAAAACCCGTTTAGTAAGTTAACCTTTTTGTTGATCATTGGAACCATCCCAGCGGTAATCTTTGGACTTGCGTTTAAAGATTATATCGATGAGATTTCGAAAACTGGGGTTACGATTGGCTGGGAGTTTTTAATTACGGGTGTTTTTCTGTGGCTCGCTGATTCAGCGAAAAATGGCTACAAGAAAATGGATGAGATTAGCTATAAAGATGCCCTCATTATCGGTACCTTTCAGGCCGTTGCGATTATGCCTGCGATTTCACGATCAGGAATGACGATCGTTGCCGCGCTTTGGCGAAAATTAGATCGTGAAACAGCCGCTTATTTTTCCTTCTTATTGTCCACACCAGCCATTGCTGGCGCGATTGTCCTGCAAACGAAGGATTTACTCAGCGGTCAAGGTGAAGAAATCTCCTTGTCGGCATTGCTCGTTGGTATTGTCGCTTCTGCTGTCTTCGGTTATGTTGCCGTTAAGTGGATGATTGGCTATTTGAAAAATCATTCCTTAAAACCATTTGCAATTTATGTTTGGGCATTAGGCGTACTTGTGTTAGTTTTCCAATTTACAGGTAAATTTTAGTGAGTTAAGGTTCAGAAAAATAGATTCGCAAACAAAAGTGCTGGTTTCGCAAACAAAGGCCCTAGTTTCGCAAACAAAAATGGGTTTTCGCAAATAGGATGAGAACTCATGCGATATTTATAAAAAGCAACGAAAAAGCGACTCGATAGCACTCGAGTCGCTCTTTTTTATAATGAAACAGGCAATTTTGCCATTTCTTTAGCTGCTTTTGCTGCTTGTTCCTTAGCTTTTGCCATAATTTCAGGAATCATCTTTGGATTATGATCCATTCCCTCGGCAAATACCGTTTCCATTAATTCAAAGCCAAGGAATTCAAGGGCTTTACTCAAATAACGGTCACCCATTTCAAAATCAACCATTCGGCCGATGGAATAAATGCCTCCGCGTGTTTGAATATGAATGGCCTTTCTTCCGGTAAGAAGTCCCTCTGCACCGTGTTCAGAGTAAGTAAATGTTTTCCCTGCAATAAATAAGCAATCCATGAAGGATTTTAAAATGGCGGGTGCACCAAGGTTCCATATCGGTGTAACAAACACATAGTAATCCGCATCAATAAAACGGTCTGCCAGCGCATGCATTTTTTCTAGTTTCGTCAGCTCTCCTTCGGTAAGCTGATCTTTTGTATAGCCCATAAATGATAGTTTTGCACGTGCATAAAGTAAATCCATATCAATCTCAGGGATATCCATACTATATAAGTGCATATGCTCAATTTCCACATCAGGCTGTTCCTTTTTGAACGCTTCTAGAAACACTTCCCCAATTTGCATTCCTTTTGAAAGTTTACTATCATCTTTTGGATTTGCTGTTATATATAGAAGCTTAGACATTTAGTTCCGTCCCCTTTTTCGCAAATTTAATATTCTCTCCTTATAGTACAATATTTCACTATGCTCACGATTGAACAATAAGTGAAGTTTGTGAAAATCTTGTGAAAACTAGATTGTTATTTGAACAACCCATGACAATCCCAAACAAAACTTAACGAAACTCAACAAAACTTAACAAAAGTGACTTTTATTATGCTATTCTTTTTATAAAATAAAAACTGGAAAAAGGAGGGTGACTTATGGATGAGAAGGCATATACACCCGATGAAGTAGCCCAAATCTTTCAAATCTCAAAACATACGGTTTATGAGTTAATTAAAAGAGGTGAGCTGCAGGCATTTAAGATTGGAAACAAAATGAGAATTGAACAAGCTGAGCTGGAAAGATTTAAAGAAAGCACGAAGGTTCCTGCCAAAAAAGGTCCTTCTGAACCTACAGGGACTCCAAGTAATCCGGCCCAATCCATTCGATTAACCGGCAGTCACGACTTTTTAGTCGAACATTTTGCAAAACAAGCAGCTACAGCATTAAACTTGCAAATCCAGCCTTCGTACATAGGCAGTCTTGAAGGGTTAATGATGCTATACCGGGAACAATGTGATATTGCTGCTATTCATCTATTGGATCCAAACTCACAAGAATATAATCTGCCATTCATTCATCAACTTTTTGTATACGAATCAATTTTGGTGCTTAGATTAGCGGCAAGACAACAAGGTTTTATAGTCGCAAAAGGCAATCCGAAAAATATTCATGATTTTCCTGACCTGACGAGAAATGATGTTCAATTTGTTAATCGCCAGAAAGGGGCTGGAACACGATTTTTACTTGACTCAAGGCTTTCCAGCTATGGAATTGATCCTAGTAAAATTAGCGGGTATAGCAAGGAGGAGTGGAACCATTTATCTGCTGCCTCGTACATTAGCAGGGGCATGGCTGATGTCACCTTCGGAATTCAGTCGGCTGCAAGCCATTTAGGATTGGACTTCATCCCTGTAGCGAAAGAACATTTTGACCTTGTTTTCCGCTTTACCTCTGAAAATAAACAAAGTTTAACAGACCTAATTCAGTATTTACAATCTGCTAGTTTCAAAGACAGTTTAACGGATTTAGAAGGTTATGATATATCAGAATTAGGAAAAATCACCTATCAAACTATTCAAACGGAGGAAACAAAAACATGTTAAAAAATCGTTATCTTGGATTCTTATTGGCGCTGATGCTATTAATTTTAGCCGCGTGCGGAAATTCTGACACAAATGATTCAGCAGAAAAAGTAAAAAAGACTGAACCTAATGCAGCACCAACTGAAATGATCCTTGCCACAACAACAAGCACACAGGACAGCGGCTTACTAGATGTATTGATCCCAATGTTTGAAAAAGAACACAATGTAAAAGTAAAAACCATTGCAGTTGGTACAGGGCAGGCATTAGAAATGGGAACAAAAGGGGAAGCAGATGCCCTTCTAGTTCATGCTCCAGCAGCTGAAAAGGCAGTTGTTGATGCCGGCGATGCCATAAACTACAAACGCGTGATGTACAATGATTTTATCCTCGTAGGACCAAAGGAAAATCCAGCAGGTGTCAGCGGTGATGACATTAACGCAGCTTTCAAAAAATTGTCTGATTCGAAAGCTACCTTCGTTTCACGAGGTGACGATTCTGGCACACATAAAAAAGAACTTGGTATCTGGGCGGCGGCAAGCATTAAACCCGCTGGGGAATGGTACGTTTCAACTGGACAAGGCATGGGGCAAACTTTACAAGTGGCAGCAGAGAAAAAAGGCTACGTCTTAACTGACCGCGCTACATGGCTGGCACAAGAGAAAAATTTAGATACCCTTCAAATCGTCGTTGAAGGCGGCAAAGATTTAATGAACATTTACCACGTGATGCAAGTAAATCCTGAAAAACATGACAAAATTAATAGCAAAGATGCCAAAAAATTTGTAGAATTTATGGTAGATGCGAAAACACAAGATGTAATTGAAGAATTCGGTAAGAAAGAATACGGCCAATCATTATTTATGAAGTATACAGAATAGTAGTTTAAGGCCCTTTTTTTAAGGGTCCTTCTGTTTATAAAGCTATAGAAAATCCTGGAGGCACTTTAAATGGAACTACTCATTGATGGACTAAAAAAAGCGATAGAGATGCTCCTTTCTGGTGATCAGGAAGTATTTGCGATTACCTGGCTCACTCTTAAAGTTTGTCTAATTTCCATCCTGATTAGTACCTTGATAGGATTGCCGTTTGGCATTTTTCTTGGATTAACTAGATTCAAAGGCCGCAGACTTCTATTATTATTCATCAATATTGGTTTAGGGCTGCCTCCTGTTGTTGCCGGACTTTGGATTACGATGCTGTTGTGGCGCTCGGGGCCGCTCGGAGACCTCACCCTGCTTTATTCACCAACAGCGATTGTGATGGCACAAATATTAGTGAGTTTGCCGATTGTCACCAGTCTAACCTGCACAGCATTTCAGCAAATTAGTGAAAAAATGCTTCTACAAATTAAAGCACTTGGAGCAACAAAACTGCAGACCTTATGGATTCTCATTAAACAATTAAAAATTGCCATATTGGCGGCAATAATGGCTGGCTTTGGCCGGGTCATCGCTGAGGTTGGTGCTGCGATGATGGTCGGCGGAAATATCCAAGGAGACACGCGCATTTTAACAACGACGATTGTGATGGAAGTTTCAAAGGGGAACTTTGATATTGCCTTAGCACTATCGTTCATATTATTATCGGTTGCCCTGTTGATTACGGCAGCGTTAACATTTTTACAGCAAAGGAAGCGAATATCATGAACCCTTTAATTGAGCTGAAGAACATTACCTATAAAGCCCATAATAGAACCATTCTTGATATTCCTGAATTTCAGATTCAGACGGGGGAATTTCTGGGCATCATGGGACCAAATGGTGCGGGGAAAAGTACGCTGCTAAAGGTGCTGGCGTTTCTTGAGCAACAAAATAGTGGTGAAATCCTTTACCGAGGACAGGCCATTCCTAAGGGGAATGCACCGCTTGAGCTGAGAAGGAAATTCTCCATTGCTCTCCAGCAGTCCTTACTGTTAGATGGAACTGTTTTTCATAACATTGCGATAGGTCTAACCTTAAGAAAAGTCTCCAAATCGATTATCAAGGAAAAAGTGGGGCACTGGATGGAGTTATTTGGGATCAGTCATTTGGCGAAAAAAAATGCGCTTTATTTATCCGGCGGCGAGGCACAACGGGTCAACTTAGCGCGGGCGATGATTGTTGAACCAGAGATTCTGTTTTTAGATGAACCTTTTTCCGCTTTAGATTTTCCAACAAAAATTAGGTTAATGGAAGATTTCAAGCAAATTATTGAAGATGCCAAGACAACGGCTGTCTTTGTCAGCCATGATCTGATGGAGGTCAATTATCTCACGAAACAGCTTGCAATCATTGTAAATGGTGAAGTGAAACAAGTGGGACTAACCCCACGCGTCCTAGAACATCCGAATTCCTCCACTGCATCCTTCCTAAATGAGTGGAAAAAGTTTTACCCCGTTGCACGTTAATTGACAGTTCCGGTTTGGAGCTGTTTTTTCTTTTGGTTCTGTTAACCTTGGCTGTTGATTTCCGCTCCAGGCGCTCGCTTTCCGCGGGCGGTCCGGGGAGCCTCCTGATATGAACGAAACTGTCAAGGCCCCCACTCTAAATT
>NZ_JAGGQX010000082.1:0-35636 GCF_018613095.1 Bacillus sp. ISL-75 | reverse complement strand
TAATAATTCACTTTTCATAAGATGAACTTGGCTATGTACCGTTTACGAAAATTGGATCTGAACTCCTGTTCCAATTCTTTGCCGGTCGTTATAAACGTACTAGCGTTATGATAACTACGAATCTAGAATTTACGGAATGGACGTCTATATTTGGAGATAAAAAAATGACTGTAGCCCTTCTAGATTGACTAACCCATAGGGCTCATATTCTCCTTGATCTGCCCCCGAAAAGTTGGACAAAAATATTAGGATGCTTTCTCGGTGTTAAGAAGCCTGTACTTTTCAGGGCTCTTTCCACCGAGCTTTTTTTAATCCGATCGTTATTGTAGTAAATTATCTAATCTGATGCAGCCTGAGCTACCTCCCCATAAAATAGATATTCATGAGAATAAACTGTTTCACATTTCAAGCGTGACATACTTTGAAAAACACGATGTTCTTTAAGCTCTTTGACCCAGCTATGGTGTTGATATTGAAATCCTTGATCCGAATGAACAGTTGTTCGATAAGGAAGTACTGGAATTGATTCCAAGGCTTCATGTAATGGTTTTAAGGCAAATTTCACAGTAGGATGTAGGTCAATGTTAATGGCAAAGATCTCACCAGAGTAAAGGTCCATGACTGGTTCAAGATAACAGCGGTGCTCAGTGGATCTATTTCCCCAGCGTAATTCTGTAACATCTACTGTAAGCTTTTGATAAGGTCTATCTGTTTTAAACAGACGATTCAGCCGATTAGGTGCAATTTTCCCAACTGTCCCTTTATAAGAGTTGTATTTACTTTTTTCTTTGTATATGCATGGGACTGTAGGTGTTGCTCTTGCATAACACGTTGTACTCTTTTGTGGTTAACTTTCCATCCACGATTTTAATTCCAGTGTTACGCGACGATAACCATATGCTGGGTTATCAGTCTTGATAGCTTTAATCTCTTCAATTAAGTCCCAATCACTCTGTTTTGATTCTTCATGATTTTGATAAAAGAAATACACACTTTTAGGAAGGTCGACGACCTTTAAAATCTCAGTCAAACTATATTTTTGCCGTAATTCAGTTACTACTTACACTTGCTTTTGTCGGTATCTCCTGGTTCCTACATTAAGGCTTGTAGCTTTTTTAGGTACTCATTTTCAATCCTTAACATTCGAATTTCAAGTTGTAGTTTTTCGACTTCAATAGATTCTTCCCCTGGTTATGTTTATGATTAGTTGTCATATCTTTAGGTCTTCCTCTCCGAGTGAACAGAGCTTCGACACCTTTCTCTTTGTATTTTTTCTCCCACTACCAAATTGTACTAGGTGTAGATAAATCAAAATGAAGAGGAGTTTCGGGTAATGATGCTCTGTTACTACACATCCATTCGAGTACTTCCAACTTTAAGTTACCATCATAAACACTTTTAGAACTTCGTATATTGAATGCTTTATCCCCATATTTTTTGTAGCGATTTACCCAATCAAGTATAGTTTGAGGACTACCAATGCTAAATTTCTTTGCCAGTTCTCTTGATCCTCCCCCTCCTTCTAAATACTCTGATACAATCTATTTTCTAAAATCACTTGAAAACTTTACCATATTAAAAACCCCCTTAAGTTGGATTATTAGTCCAACTTAAGGGGGTAACTTCATTAAGTTGCCTTTTTCTAATGCTAAAATATTGTTTATTACAGTGTTATTTACTGCTAAAAAAGTTACCTTCCCTCCGAAAAGAGAACCCGTTACTTTTCCTCCTGGCTCCTATTTGTTGAAACTGGATGAATTACATAATAGAATCCTAAAATACTTTCAATCTCTCCTATGTCTAAATATTCATCTGATGAATCTTTAAGCACTATCTGTGCATCTTGAATATCCAATTTCTCTAGTTTTTCAATGAGTTCAGATACTGTCATTTTTTATTTTCCTCCATATTTATTTTATAAAATTATAATACCACAGACTCTATTTATCGTATAAATTACCTTTAGAAATCAAACAGGAGTCTGCACTTTTTTTATGTTTGGATAATTTATTGCAAAACAAGGTAATCAAGTTCATCGTCAATTTAGAAAAGCTACAAATGCAAAACATATTTTTCCTAATTATGATAGTTTAAGAAAAAATATCTATCAAATTGGTATAAATATCCCCTACAGTCAATATGTTATTCCCTTTTAATTTTAGGAAATATATAATTTTAGACCTGATAAAATAGTCCATCGTAAATCATACGCAAATTTTACTCTTTTCTTCTATGAAATACTCCTAATTGGTATATTTGAATATCTTCCTAATCAACGCCAAGCACTCCAACTACGTCAGCAAATGCCACTCGCTCGATTTCACCTGGTTTCACTTAATTGCGGAGCTGATGCGTAAGAGGATCCACGTATTGAACACGACCAGTTATATCTATAATAAAGCCGTCAGTCCATTCGCTAATATTTATCTCAAGATTAGATTCCATTGCGTAAGCTATGCGCAAATCAAACTTCTCCGCCTCATATTCGTGGATGATCGGTTTAGCAATCCGTTCAGTATCCCGCCACAAATTACGCTGCGTCTCCACCAGTTCAGGCAATTGAAATGCGGGTTACCATTTAGCCATACCGCGGTCATGTATCGCCATACAAATCTCCTCCTTTATTTTTATTCACACGAACAAATGTTCTAAATATAAAATAATAATAAAATTCCATTCACCGCTGTTTTACGCTCCTAAGAAAATTTTGTAAAATAAACATCAAACGGGAAGACGAACATTCCAGCAAAATCAGCAAAGAACGTTCGCCTCACTTTTATTACTTATTAGAGTCACACTTATGGTGGTTCTGGTGCAAAAATAAAGTAAAAATGAAAGAAAGCGTATCTATTCCTAACGGAGTCATGTGTTATGTTGCTAGCTCAAACAATTGATGAATGAATTCTTTCTGATTTTGAACAGACTGATGCCGTAAAGATCAATTTGTTCTTTTTTAATCATGTGCATAGCTTCCACTCCTGAAAGAATAGAAGTAGCCGTTTCAATAGATTTGAAACCTGACATATAGCGAAATCGCTTTTTAATGAACCGATGTTCCTGTTCACGATGTTGTTTAGATATTTTATTTGCCTTATTTGGATGTCTTTCGGTACTTGTTTTTCTTCTTTTAGCTCCTTAATGGCTGATGGATAAGCTGGGTTCTTATCTACTGTAATGCCACGTGGCCTGGAAACATGCAAAAAAGCGCTTGGCTTCTTATTTATCTTTTGATTCACTTAGATAAAAATCAATGGTATTCCCTTCTGAATCAACTGCACGATATAAATACATCCATTGGCCTTTTACCGAGATATACGTCTCATCTACTCTCCAAGAATCGTTTGTTTTCTTAAAGTGACGGCGAACTCTCTTATCTAATTCAGGCCCATATTGATGGACTCAACGCATTATCTTGTTGTGGGTAATAGAAAAGCCCCGCTCCTCCATTATTTTTACTAGGTCACGAAAGCTTAAATTGTACCGGAGGTACCATCTCACTGTAAGCATGATAATTTCTGGCAGATAATGTTTACACTTAAAAGCACTTGGCTTAGTCCTACTGACTCTCCACATCCTTTTTAGATTAGTAGTATCAGTATATACAAGTTTAGGAGATTACTAACAGATTAATTGAAGTTTTTGCACCAGAGCCTTTAATACTACTTTAAAGAAATTAAATATTTCTTGAATCTATAAAACCTATCGGTTGGTGAAAAAAGAACATTCCTATCAAAATGGAATGTTCTTTTGTTTGACCTATACCGTTTCTTTAATAAAACTCTCTTTATTTAATCTCAGAAACTTAATCGCATTTTCTCCAAGCATTTGTTTCTTTTCCACATCCGAAACATTTTCCAGCATTTCGACTATTTTTCCCGGCGGGCTTCCCACAGCAGGAATGGATACTCTGTACCCATGATAATATGATCAGCACCAAATTTTCCAAGCATAAATTGGAGATTGCGCGGATCGTAAACGAGCGTAACGTAATAGAGTTTCTTCGCATAATAGCTTGGCGGTTTTGCCATCTTATTTTGGGAAAAATAACTCAGTAATTTTCTTTCCTGATTTAAAACTTCAGGTTCAGTCTCAGCTGAAAAATGGGCACAACTGCTTATCCTCGAATGTACTTTTGCACCACCGAGATTTTCGGCAGTAAGTTTGCTTTTTCGATGCATACTAGAAGAGTAGAAAACAGGAATTGGAAAATCACCTTACATGTCAGTTTGTTGCCATATAAGGCAGCCGATTTAATTTTTCCGTTATAAAGTGAGTTTCTTATGACTTCGAAAATTCAATTAATAAATCTCCTGTTTGAATCGAATCACCATTTAATACATAAATATCCTTGACAATCCCTGAGAACGGGGCTTGAACGGTTGTTTCCATTTTCATTGCTTCCGTAATCATTAAATGGTCACCGCGTTCTACCTTTTCACCTATCTCAACGAGCACTTTCACTACTGTTCCCGGCATGGAAGCAGAAATATGATTTTCATTTTTCAAATCTGCTTTCACCCTGGCAGTTACTGTGGTTTTTATACTTTCATCCTTTATGACCACTTCACGAGGCTGGCCGTTTAGTTCGAAATAAACGACCCTTGTTCCATCCGCCTGCGGTTGTCCGACGAAATCAAGTTTCACTAAAAGTGTTTTACCGGTTTCTATTTCCACTTCAATTTCTTCACCTAAGCTCATTCCATATAAGAAAGTTGGCGTATCAAGTACAGATAAAGCTCCGTATAAATCAACGGTTTTAATATATTCACTAAAAACTTTAGGATATAATGCATATGCAATAACCTCAAAGTTTGTAACCGGCCGGCCAAGTTCATGAAATAAACCATCCCGGATGGCTTTAAAATCAACGTCTTCAAGCAATTCTCCCGGTCGAACCTCTAATGGTTTTCTCCCTTTTAAAATCATCTTTTGAAGCTCCTCTGGAAATCCACCGTATGGCTGGCCAAGGTAACCTTGGAACATTTCAACAACGGAATCAGGAAAGTCAAGCGAATCTCCTCTTTTTATAACTTCCTCTTCTGTTAAATCGTTTTGCACCATAAACAGAGCCATATCGCCAACTACCTTTGAAGACGGGGTGACCTTGACAATATCCCCAAACATACGGTTTACCCTGGCATACATTTCTTTAACCTCATCCCAGCGATCACCGAGTCCAACCGCCTTTGCCTGCTGCTGAAGATTACTGTATTGCCCGCCGGGCATCTCATGCTGGTAAATTTCCGTATGAGGAGCGATCATTCCGCTCTCAAAATCTTGGTAGTACTTACGAACATCCTCCCAATAATGGGAAAGCTGTTCAAGTCCTTTAATATTTAATTCGGGCCTTCTTACATTTCCTTCAAGTGCATAATAAAGAGAGTTTGCGCTTGGCTGCGATGTTAAGCCGGCCATCGAGCTCAACGCCACATCGACAATGTCGACACCTGCATGAATGGCTCTTGCATACGTAAAAATCCCATTTCCGCTCGTATCATGGCTATGAAGATGAATCGGTATATCAATGGTTTCCTTTAATTCAGAAACAAGCCGGTAAGCAGCTTCAGGCTTCAACAGTCCTGCCATATCCTTTATTGCTAAAATATGGGCACCTTTCTGCTCCAGCTCTTTTGCAAGCGACTTGTAATAATCCAAATTATATTTTGTTCTATATGGATCTAAAATATCGCCTGTATAGCAAATCGTCGCTTCAGCAATTTTCCCTGATTGCCGGACAGCATCAATGGCCGTTTCCATTCCTTTTGCCCAGTTTAGGCTGTCAAAAATCCTGAAAACATCAATTCCGGAATAGGCTGCTTTTTCGACAAATTCCCTTATTACATTATCCGGATAATTTTTATACCCGACCGCATTTGACCCTCTAAACAACATTTGAAATAAAATATTCGGTATTTTTTCTCGCAAACTTAATAAACGTTCCCATGGATCCTCTTTTAAAAATCGATAAGCCACATCAAAGGTTGCTCCGCCCCACATTTCAAAAGAAAACAGGTCCGAAAGTAATTTGGCCGACGGTTCAGCTATATACAGCAAATCCGTTGTCCGAACCCGCGTTGCTAACAATGATTGATGCGCATCCCTAAAGGTAGTATCCGTAAACAGAACCTTCTTCTGATCCTTCACCCACCGGATGAGTCCATCTGTACCTTTCTCATCCAATATTTGCTTTGTACCGTTTGTGGTTGGCATGTCATATTTCAGCTTCGGAATTCTTGGCTTAGCAAAAACAGGTTTTTTCTTTTTCTTTTCGATGCCAGGGAAACCATTGACGGTGACATTGGCAATATAATTTAGCATTTTGGTTCCCCGGTCTTTTCTTACCGGAAACAGGAAAAGCTCAGGTGTCTGATCAATAAAGGATGTGTCATATTCATTTAATAAACTTTTCATGTTTAACGACATTCTCAAGAAAAGGAATATTCGTCTTAATTCCCCTTATCCTGAATTCACGCAAATTACGGACCATTTTGGCAGCGGCGTTTTCAAACGTTAACGCCCTTGTTGATAATTTGACAAGCAATGAATCATAGTACGGAGTAATCACACTGCCAGTAAAGGCATTACCGGCATCAAGGCGAACCCCAAATCCGCCGCCGGAACGATAAGCCATAATTTTCCCTGTATCTGGCATGAAATTATTTAATGGATCTTCTGTTGTTACCCGGCACTGAATCGCATAGCCGTTTAATTGAATTTTGCTTTGTTCCGGTACACCAATCACATCACCGTGTAGATCATGCCCCTCCGCAACCAAAATCTGTGTCTGAACAATATCAATCCCTGTAATCATTTCCGTAATGGTATGTTCCACTTGTACTCTCGGATTCACTTCAATAAAATAAAATTCCTGTCCTGCAACCAGAAACTCCACTGTACCTGCATTCACATAGCCGACGTTTTTCATTAGCTTGACAGCTGCATTACAAATAACTTTACGTAATTGTGCGGAAATTGATACGCAAGGTGCCACTTCAACAACTTTTTGATGGCGCCTTTGAACCGAACAATCGCGTTCAAAAAGATGAATAATGTTGCCATGCTTGTCCCCAATAATTTGAACTTCAATATGCTTTGGATTTTCAATTAGTTTCTCGATATATACTTCATCATTACCAAATGCGGCCTTTGCTTCGGACTTCGCCCGTTCAAACGCTTCCTGCATTTCTTTTGCATCTCTGACAATTCTCATGCCCCTGCCGCCGCCGCCAAGAGCTGCCTTAATCATAACCGGATAACCAACCTGTTCTCCGAAGGCAATCGCTTCTGTCAGGCTGTTGACCGGGCCATCGCTGCCGGGAATCACAGATATTTGGTCAAGTTCAGCTTGTTTTCTTGCTTTTACTTTATCCCCAAACATATCAAGATGCTGAGTTTCCGGTCCGATAAAAATAAGCCCTTCTTCTTCACACCGTCTGGCAAAATGAATATTTTCCGATAAAAATCCATAGCCGGGATGAATAGCGTCAACCCCACTTTCTTTAGCAATCTCAATGATTCCTTCAATATCTAAGTAGGCATCAATTGGCTTCTTCCCCACCCCGACAAGATAGGATTCATCGGCCTTATAACGATGAAAAGAACTCGAGTCCTCTTTCGAGTAAATCGCTACTGTACGAATATTTAATTCCGTACATGCCCGAAAAACTCGAATCGCAATCTCCCCTCTATTGGCCACTAACACCTTATTAATCTTAACTATCACCTTTAACACCCCAATCATATTTTAAAAAGCGCAAAAAAAAATTTTTCCTGTACAAGGAATGAATATGATAAACATTGTTACCAGATCCTGTTTGTATTTCTTTCATAATTAACAAACATAGAAACGTTAACCAGTATACCTGTAACAATCGCTAATTGAATGAGGGATGAACCGCCGTAGCTGACAAATGGAAGCGGGACCCCCGCAAGCCGAATGAATCCGGAAATCCCGGCAGGGTTGATAATAACTTGAGTTCCAATCATGCTAGAAACCCCAATTGTCAGCAAATTTCCAAAGGAATCTTTTCATTTTAATGTAAATTTTCTCTTAGTGCGAAACCAATTAAACAATTTACCCTTGGTTCATTTAATATTTGTAAAATCTTTTAAAGAAACCTTCACCGATGTCTGCAATGTTTTTATAATGAGTTTGCACCTGGAAGATAGACCTGAAAACAATGGATTATCATGATTAAAAAATTAGTTAATGAAATGATTAAATCAGACAGATATAAAAAATACCAATTCAACAAGATGAATGGGTATGCCTTCAAATCTATTTCTACTATGGCTAATCATAACGATATGAGTGCATAACAAGAAGAGGTGTAGCGAACCTCCCTTAAGGGGATGTCAGTACCTCAGGTATATCGACAAACCCGAATATTTTCGAATTTGTCGACAGTCTGAACTCCCTTTCAAAAAATATAGGGAGTTTTAATTTTTTAATTCTAAGGTTGTGAAAAATTACCTTTATAAAAACAACTAATAGTTTGTCAATTTTCTAGAATACAGTTACTAGACTCATGCTTATTCGTTTATTTTTTTTCAGAAACCGGTACACCGGCAACTCCCCAATGAGTTTTTGGCATTTCATTTACCAATACTCGAACGCTAGTTTTTGGTGCAACTAATGTTTCAACAACAGTATCAGTAATATTTTCAATTAATGCTTTTATTTTTTCAGGTGGTCTGCCTTCCATAATATTTACTTGAATAAGTGGCATGATAATTCCCCTTTCATAAATTATATTTTCCTATTGTAATATGTTTTAAAATTGATCATTTATTCACCAACAGAGAAAGTTACTTCGCCCAGGCCATCAAATTTACCTGAAACAACGTCGCCAACTTTTAACAATATTGCACTTGTTAAGGCTCCCGATAAAATGATTTCGCCTTTTTTAATTTTATCTCCTTTTCTGGCGAGCATGTTTGCCAATACTGCAATGGCATTGGCAGGATGTCCTAAAACGGCAGCGCCAGCGCCCAATTCTTTAATTTGGCCATTAATCGATAAAGTTGCCCCTACTAATTCAAGTTCAAAGTCATTTGGTTTTCGAAGTGTATTACCGAATACGACCCTTGAAGTAGATGCATTATCAGCAATTACATCAGTGTGGGTAAAGTTAAAATTTTCATAACGGCTGTCAATAATTTCAAGTGCTGGTAAAACATACTCTGTTTTAGCTAACACTTGTGAGCCGGTAATTCCAGGTCCTTCAATATCCTCGCCAATCAAAAACGCAATTTCTGCTTCCACTTTTGGATGGATCAGATCAGAAAATGGAAGAACACCACCGTTATCGATCAACATATAATCAAACACATATCCGTAAATTGGCTCAGTAACGCCCATTTGTTCCCACTTCGCCTTGCTTGTTAATCCCATCTTAGGGCCAATGATTCTTCGGCCCTCGTCTAATTTTTTTTGAACAAGCAGTTCCTGTGCCTGATAAGCTTCCTCAACTGTTAAATCAGGTTTAAACGTCTTAGTTACCTTTACAACTTCACGTTTTTCTACTTCCGCAGCAACTAAGTAATCAGCAATTTGTTTAATAATATCACTTGCCATTCCTTTTCCTCCTTTGATCCAGATTCAGTATCTATTTAAGCCAATTATTTAAAGTTAACGCTTACTTGACCAAGATAAGCAAATCTTGCTGTAAAATTGTCGCCCGGATTAACGACAACCATGCCGGAAAGTGCACCCGAAAGGATTACTTCACCTGCTTTAAGAGTAATATCATAATCTGCTAAACGATTCGCCAGCCATGCAACACAAGTTGCCGGATTTCCAAGTGCAGCGGCTCCAACACCTGTATTGGCAACTTCACCATTTTGCAAAAGTACCATGCCCATTAATTCCAGATTAATATCTTTAATTTTTGTAGGCTTACCACCCAATACAAATAATCCGGATGAAGCATTATCAGCGACCGTGTCTGGTAGCTTAATTTTCCAATCTTGTATCCGACTATCAACAATTTCTAAAGCAGGAACAACATAATCTGTTGCTTGCAGCACATCAAGAACAGTCACATTCGGACCTTTTAAATCTTTCTTTAAAATAAATGCAATTTCACCTTCTACTTTCGGCTGAAGCATGGTTTCACAAAAAATAGTACCGCCATTTTCAACGACCATGCTGTCTAATAGATGTCCATAGTCAGGCTCATCAACACCCAACATTTTTTGTACAGCAACAGAGGTTAATCCAATTTTTTTGCCAACAATTTTCTGTCCTTCAGCTAGCTTCTTTTTAATATTTTCCAATTGAATATAATATGCCTCATCGACAGTAATTTCTGGATCTACTACAGATAGCGGATTAATTCCAACGCGGCTTTTTTCAGCTTCTAATAATTTAGCAGCAAACTTTTCAATTTTACAAGTCAATTGAATATATCCTTTCTATTATAAATGTATTTTGACACTGTTTAGTATAAGCTGAGAAACATTCAAAAAAGTTGCACGGTATATCTTATTTAAACCGTGCAACATATCCATGTTAAAAACTAAAATTAAAGTTTAACACAAATATTAGTTATTTCAGTGTAGAATTCCCAACTGTGACTACCGCCAACACGACCTAGTCCACTGTCTTTCGTACCTCCGAATGGAGTTCTAAGATCACGTACAAACCAGCAGTTGATGTAAGATAAACCTGATACAATTTTTTGGGCTACACGGTGTGCACGACGGATATCGTTAGTCCAGATTGTGTTACTTAAGCCCATCCGAGTATCGTTTGCTGCCGCAATCACTTCTTCTTCTGTGTCAAATGGAATAACTGTAACAACCGGTCCAAAGATTTCTTCACGAACACAACGAGATCTGTCATCTAGACCAGTAATGATGGTTGGTTCTATGAAATATCCTTTATCCAAACCATCAGGGCGCTTACCTCCTGTAACGAAAGTACCGCCTTCTTCTTCAGCAATTTTCAGGTAGCTCATTACTTTATCATAGTGTACTTTGGCGACTAATGCGCCTTGATCATTGCTCATATCAAATGGATCGCCAACTTTTAATTCTCTTGTTTTAGATGCAAATCTTTCTACGAATTCATCAAAAATTTGGCGTTCAACATAGATTCTTGAACCGCAGACACAAACTTCCCCTTGATTTGTAAAACTTGATCTAATGGTTGTTGCCACTACTTCATCAATATCCACATCTGCAAATATAATGTTAGGGTTTTTACCGCCTAATTCGAAAGAAAGCTTTTTTAGTGTAGGCGCAGCTTCTGCCATGATTTTAGCACCTGTAGATACTTGCCCGATAAAACCGATACCTGCAATGTCAGGGTGTTTGTTGATTGCACTTCCAGCACCAGGTCCAAAACCGTGAACCAAGTTTACAACTCCATCCGGAACACCAGCTTCTTTAAGAATTTCCATTAATCTTGTTGCAGTCATTGGGGTTAATTCAGATGGCTTAATCACTACTGTACATCCTGCAGCCAAAGCTGGAGCTAATTTCCATGTTAATAAGAATAATGGAAGATTCCATGGCTGGATTAATCCAACTACTCCAATCGGGCGGCGATATCCGTAGTTAAGCGCATTGTGAGTTTCATCTTGGTATGCCTCTGTTCCTATAGAAATCATGTAATCTGCAAAAAAATGGAAGTTTGCTGCTGCACGAGGAGCATCAACATGACGTGAGAATTTAAGGTGCTTACCAGTATCTAATGATTCTAATTGTGCGATTTCTTCTTGTCTTGCTTCAAGAATGTCACCAACTTTGCGGATAATTCTTGAACGTTCATTTACAGTCATTTTTCCCCATGGGCCTTCTTCAAAAGCACGTTTAGCAGCTTTAACAGCTAAATCAATATCTGCCGCGCTTCCTTCTGCAACTGTACCATAAACTTCCTCGGTTACAGGGTTCACGTTATTAAACGTTTTTCCATTTACAGATTCAACAAATTTACCGTCGATATAATGTAAACAATCAAATGGGTTTACGATAGGTTCAACTACTGTTTTAGTTTCGACTTGCACCATTCATAATTCCTCCTTGGTTTTGATTTTAATATTTTCTAAATATAGCGTTAATGCTTACATGTTTTATGTTAATGCTTATTTGTTTATGGAACTTTCCACTTCACTTAAAAGAGTTAAAAAAGTGTGCGTCTGACCCAACCTAAATTATAAGATAATGCTTACTTTTCCGTGCGGACGGAGACTGTCTTGCTTTAGGATGACTTTCTTGGATTGAATCTTTAATTCTTCTTTTTCTTTTACCAAGATGTATTCGTTGACTCCGACGTAATTGTCGAGCACTTCACGTTTTGTGGGATAGGTTGAGTAAATGCAGCTTACCTTACGGCATCCCCTTCATTACTAACGATTCTTACATTCGTGATATTGTGAAGAGTGGTCGAGTGTGGATATTCTACATGGGCCTCTTTTTTCAATAATCGTAACGCCCCTGTTCTAGACGGGCTCGATCATCATGAACGAAGAAATTTTTTAAAGTCCGCATCAGGATTTCCGATGGTCGGAATCACATACGTTCCATTGCTTGCTAATAATGTAGCTCACTCCTTTAGCTTAAACTCATCAAGAGGTTCCGCCTCATGGACTAAAAGATCCTCAATTTCCTGACGTGTTATGTTCATACTTTCACCTTCCCAGCTTCTTCATTTTTGCTTTCCGCTGCTGTCCTCCGTTTATCCCATTCACGCCAAAAGGAACGCATTTGTTCTTCATCCGTTGCTTGGAGAATTTCCCTGTTCATTCCTTTGGAAATATCATTCCATCCGACTTCTTTAGTATTTAAAAAGCCTTCCTGGCATAGATCAAGTGCTTCATTATCATCCGGAGTCGCAAAACCGCCTGGCCTTAAAAACTCTAAATAGCTGGTCTGATTCCTTCTTGTCGAGACTATCAAATGCACGAAAACTAGCATCGAACCCGGGCACCTCAGCCAAATGTAATCGCATCCAAAAGTTAACCCAACGTGCTAAGGTAATCAGCGTCTAATGTATTTTTCAGATAATATCAATATTTTAAATTGTTAATATTTAAATATTGAATATTATCTTGATTAATTTAATTTTAAATCTTTTGACCATGTAATTCTAATCGAAATTATCTTTCTTCTAGCGCCCGAATTCAAGATTTTATTTATATATAAACACAATGAATACGCTGTTAATAATATAGTAAACCATTGTTTCTTCTAGTTACATTTCGATTAAATGGGATTAAACATACCATTCAATATAATTTTTGTATCAATCCGTTTTGCAAGTGGTTCGGAAAGCTACAAACACGATTTACTGCGGTCAAGAACAAACCTTATCGGTACAAGCTCATCCGGAAAGCGGGACACAAATCAATTCAATGTAACTTGTGACGCTATATATCCTAATCAAGGTATGACATTCGATTGCGCCACCACACCCTATTCTAATTAGAGCATCGCACAGGAAGTAGAACACTGAATCCGTATTAATTCTGTGAAGGATGTTGTGTCTGAATACCAATTTCATAAGGAAACGTGTGTAAATTCAGATAAAAATCCAGTTGAACATCCTTCCTATTTCTACAAAAGAGAAAAAAGCAAAACTTGCACGCAGCGATGGCAGTGTAAAGAGTGTGGGAAATATGATGCCGACCAGAAGAAAACATCCACCTTTAACCAAAAATGAAATGGCATCCTGCCGTTATTCATCAAGCTATTGGTAAATAAAATGCCAGTTTCAAAAACTATTGATGTTCTAGGTATTGGGGTAAAAACTTATTATAGTAAATTGGAATGGGTTTATCGCAGATACTTAGAATTTTTGGACGACACGAACAGAAGCCATTACAAAACAAATGCTATAGTTATATAGGTTGAATTTGTATGCAAGCCTTCAATATAGTTATCTCTGCGGTTGAATTTATCGAGCTTAGAATTTTTCCCAATGTTGATGTTGATTGAAAAAAATACTCTTCAGAATATTAGTCTCCACCGCCGCTTAACAGGACAACAGGTGATTTTTTATCCAAATCCAGGACAAAGTCCCCGGCAGTGCACTTACTTGAAGAATGTCTCCCTCCTCCACATGGTCATGAAGATAATTTGATACCTGGCCGTCAGGATTTGTGGTTCCCGCCTCACGTTTGACGTTGATTCGATAATAGTCTTTTCCCGGAGCATCAGAAAGGCTGTATTGACGAATATGTGTATACTTTTCACCTTCGATTTTTAACTTTATGCTAATATATTGCCCTGGCTGGAAGCTGACAAATTCCTTATAATCTTCGGGTTTTAAATAAAAAGAGGTGATAAGGTCGCTTTCCACTACTTTCCGCTCAACGATGAAAGGTCAGAACCCGTCCCATCCGCCATTTTGATTAGACGCTTGTTTGTACAATTCAGCTTCTACATTAATAAAGGTAACGGCAATTTCTTTATAAGCGTCTGTCCATGCATCGATAATTTCGTCTGTTGCTGCATAACCCAGCACATCCTTGATTGCTAATAGCAAGAATTTTCCTACGATGATTGGATAATGTTCCGGTTTAATCCCGAGACTGCGGTGTTTGTGGGCAATTTGGTTCACAACAGGAAGAATGGCAGAGAGGTTATCGATGTATTTGGCTGCAGCATATACTGCGCTTGCAAGTGCCTTTTGCTGTTTTCTTTGTTTTTGGTTTGCATGATTAAATATATTAAGGAGTTCAGGGTGTGCTCCAAACATTAATTGATAAAAACGGGTTGTAATTTTTTTCTTCTCTAACACTGGAACAGTTGATTTTACAAGCTCTATTTTTTTTGATCTAACAAATTAAACACTCCCTTTAAGTTATTACTATTTACAAGGTGTTATTTTAAAACACTTCATTCCGGGACTATGTGATATAAATCACATATTTTCGAATATAGTCGTAAGAGCCACAAATGGGGCTTATTAGCTAATTTGTTAATATTAATTTCAAAATTGGAGGGGAACAAGAACAAGTTCTTCCTCTATTGTTTCTCTTATCCTTAACGTTACGATTAAGGAAGCAAGGTAGGTGTTCCAACAATTTGTGTGTAAACAGGATCTATAGTTAATTGATCTGCAGCGTCATCTTCGGAATACCCAGCAATGATTTGATAAATCTTTTGGCATTTAAGGGTTTCATCTGAATGAAGTTAATAGGCCCTTGAATCATTCAGTTTTATGTGCTCTCCTAAAGTCTTCGAAAATCCGATTTTTCATCGAATTCTCTAAAGAGAAATTCACCTGTATCGGGAGGAAAGAGATCCTCCATCACTTGACAATTTAATTTTCCGGTTGAGAGCAAGAGTTACTTGCGTTAAAGAATCCTTTCTGTGTGGTTTTTGTGTGGTTACTTAAACTCTAATAGAAGTGGATTCTTTTTTCATTTTTTTAGCGCAAACCAAATTGGGTGAGAAAGTTTATATACAAGGCTATAAGCTTAAATCTTAAATTACTATGAATGAATCAGATTAAATGATATTTTTTCTCTAACGCTAAGAAGAAGAAATAATTTTAGTTCCGCCTGTTTGCCACAAAAGGAACATGTTTTTTTTGTTTGGGCAGGCACTTTTTTTACATGTGGAACAGGAAGTAATTCCAATCCTTTTGTGAGATGTTCTTTACAAACCATTACCATAATGAATGCTCCCTTCTAATTAGACTCTACTCGAGCAAAATAAGTAAATAGGTTGGTTCTCCCCCCACCTGATGAAACAGTTGTTTTAATCCTCCTAGGAAAATTCTGTAATTTGACTTGGAATAGGATAGGCAAAACCCGTATTTCTTCTGACGAGGCGACAGGATTCACTTTAGGTTACAACCTGTCTGTTAATTTGCAAGCACTCTCAAAGAGTTACTTTGTCACAGGGATTCAACCTTAGCCACCAGTTACCTGTCAGCTACCGAGAAGTCTTGGCAGTTGGACTTAAACCAACTAGCAATTAACGGCTTGCTGGGCACCAAATAAGGAAGAAGTTAGAAGACCTTAGGCTCCCTTACCCCATAAAGAATAATGAAATTAAACTAATTTCCACTGTTATTTTTCTGTTGCGAGGCTCTTGGCTTTTGCAATTTCTGCAGCCATACCCAAATCATGTCTTCTTGACCGCCAACAAACTTACGTTTTCCTAATCTAACGATTTATTAAGATCCGTCACGCTTAACACAACATACCCCAACTTTTAATAGCGAATCATTCGAAAACCTCCTAATATTTTAGGGGGTCTGACACCCACTGGTTCACCGCGGTAATCCAGCGTGGGTCAGCTCCAAAATTTGTCTACAAATTATAAGATGATACTTACTTTTCCGTGGGGGCGGAGACTGTCCAATTTGAGAATGACTTTCTTGGATTGAATCTTTAATTCTCCATTTTCTTTTTCAATGATGTATTCGTTGACCACGACAAATTGTCAAGTACTACACGCTTCGTACGGTAGGTAGAGAAATTGCATCTAACTTTTACGGCATCCTCTTCATTATTAACGATTCTTACATTCGTCACATTGTGAAGAGTAGTGGAGTGCGGGTATTCTACATGGGCTTCTCTTTTCAGTAATCGTAACGCCCGCTGTTCTAAATTTTTGGCGAATTCTCTTCCTAATCCGGAAACAATGGCATAGACCCCGCCCTTTGCAGCATTATAGGCTGCATGGTCCCATAAACCATTGCGAACAGAATCTGCCCCTATGTTAATAATCCGTCCGTAATTTTGTTTCACCATATGCGGCAACACTCTGTAACATGACCACAGCATAGTCCAGAGGTTGCGGTCAATTGTTGTTTTTAAGGTTTCCGGTGTTTGTTCAAGGAACGGGAGAATCACGCCTCCGCCGGAATTATTGACAAGAATGTCGATTTTGTCCCATTTATGTATGGCTTTTTCAACCATCTAGATAACGTTTTCATCTTTTGATAGATCACCAATAAAGTAGTCTGTTCCCGCCCTGTTAATTGGGCCACTTCCTCGGTGACTTTCTTCGTACGTTCCGGATTGGTTCCTGTAACCAATACAGTCGCACCTGCTAGTGATAAACCAATTGCAACCGCTTTCCCAATTCCTTGTGAAGAACCTGTTACATGGCTACTCTCCCTTCCAAA
This sequence comes from Bacillus sp. ISL-75, assembly GCF_018613095.1. Lineage (NCBI taxonomy): Bacteria > Bacillati > Bacillota > Bacilli > Caryophanales > Bacillaceae > Bacillus > Bacillus sp. ISL-75. Next base: position 18,547 of record NZ_JAGGQX010000082.1, on the reverse strand, counting down.
AGATAGGCTTGTGATTGACTCGACGACTCGACATGCTAAAATCTCCTCTTTTCCTTGTAATCTCTTTTTTGGTTTGTAAAGAAAAAGGTCTGTTTCCTTTTTGTCGTGACTATCAAATGCACAAAAACTAACATCGATCCGGATACCTCAGCCAAATGTAATCGCATCCAAAACTTAACTCAGTGTGCTATGGTCAAAAAATGTTAATATTTAAATATATCGGAATATTATCTTGATTAATTTAATTTTAAATCTTTTCCCCATGTAATTCTAATCGAAATAATCTTTCTTCTAGAGCCAAAATTCAAGATTTTATTAATATATAAACCAATGAATACATTGTTAATTCTAGTGCAAGGAAATGTTTTAATAGGAATAATGACTAGACTTCGTTGTCCTGAGTGAGTTCTAAAAAACATTTAATTAAAAAAGGGTAAGGGGAGTTGGAAATCAAAAATAAAACCACGAATAAACAAAAAGACATCTTTCTATTTAAATCCTTCCAAATTTATTTTTTTCCAAAAAAAAAGCCGTTCTCCCTATAAAATGTACCCTAATAGAGTACTTAAAAAAAGTCTACCTAGAGGGTACATTTTTGTATAATAAAGAAATACAACTCAGCGAACTAAACATGGAGACGGATTAATTATGAGTAAAAAGATCTTCACAGAGAAAGAGATCAAGTTGCAATCAGCTAATAATTACGTTAAATCTGTAAGCTCAAAAGGAATCACCTATACTGATCAATTTAAGCATATATTTATTGTGGAAAAAGAGAAGGGCAAATTCGCAAGAGAAATTTTGTTGCTGTTTGTACCATCTTGTTTTCTCCTCCTAATATGGCTCTGATTTTCTAAATAAGAATTATTAATCAATACAGTAATATTTTCTCCTTATAGATCCCGTTATTGACTTACAACTATAAAAAATATTTTTAAAAAACCGCCTTTTTATAAATTATATTCTATTAGATATTTCAATAGCTTTTTATTACAATATAAACATTCGGAAAATTCTCATATATCTAAAATATTTATTTTCTGAATGTTTAAGACAAAGGGAATTCTTTAAGTTAATGGAAGATTTAGGGTTATATAAAAAAGGGGGACAATGAAAATGCCATTATTAATGGTTGCACTTGGAGTTATTCTATTAATTATTTTAATCACGGTCTTCAAATTAAACGCTTTCATCTCATTGATTATTTCCTCGTTTGTTGTGGCGCTGGCATTAGGGATGCCGCTAGGTGATATAGTCACTTCAGTAGAAGCTGGATTAGGCGGTACTTTAGGACATATAGCGCTAATCTTAGGTTTCGGAGCGATGATTGGTCGTTTGATCGCTGATGCAGGTGGAGCCTATCGAATTTCAATGACATTAATCGATAAGTTTGGAAAAAGGAATGTGCAATGGGCAATTGCTGCTTCTTCCTTTATCGTAGGAATTGCTTTATTCTGGGACGTTGCCTTTATTCTATTAGTTCCAATCATCTATATGATTTCTAAAGAACTAAAGATTTCCATTACACACTTTGGCCTTACGTTAGCAGGTGCTTTAGTTGTCGCACACAGCTTCTTGCCACCTCATCCAGGAATCACTGCCGTTACACAGGAGTACGGAGCAGACCTCGCCATGGTATTAATATACGGAATCATTATTGGGATACCAACAATTGTAGTTGCGGGAGTTTGGTTCCCTAAAATCAACAAAAAGTGGATCCCAAGTGCTTTTGAAAAAACAGGCAATGCGGAAGCAATAGGAGATCAAAAACTATGGAAATTAGAAGAAACACCTGGATTTGGAATCAGTGTCTTAACAGCGGTATTCCCGATTCTATTGATGTTTGCAGCAGCTTTTTTAGATATTTTCCAAAAACAATTGGGATTTGCCGATAATCTTTTAGTTGTAATTATTCGTTTTGTCGGAAACGCTCCAGTAGCTTTGTTAATCTCACTATTATTAGCTATGTATACAATGGGAATTTCCAGGAAAACTCCAATGAAAGACTTAACGTCCTCTGCAGGGGCATCCATCAACGCGATTGGTTTGCTAATCTTAATTACTGGTGGTGGTGGTGCATTCAAACAAGTTATTATAGATGGCGGAGTTGGGGAATATATTGCTAGTCTGTTTACTGATGTTTCCATTTCTCCAGTTCTTCTTTCGTGGATTATTGCCGTAATTTTCCGTATTTGTTTAGGTTCAGGAACTGTTGCAGCATTATCAACTGCCGGATTGGTGCTTCCAATGCTAGAATCATATCCTGAGGCAAACTTAGCACTTGTTGCTCTTGCTACTGGAGCGGGAACAGCTTTTGCTTCACACGTAAATGATCCTGGCTTCTGGATGGTAAAAGAATTTTTTGGCTTATCAATGAAAGAAACATTTGCGACATATACGATTCTTTCATCAGTAGCATCAATTGTTGGAATTATTCTTGTCCTCTTAATGGATACTTCTGTCATATTAGCTGGTGTAACCATTGCAGCTATCCTAGTTGCTGCAGTTGTTATTCACACGATTGAAGGGGCTGGAAACAAGAAGAAGCAAATTAAAAATATTTCTGTTTAATCTTTATATATTAACATAACACCAAGAGAAAGCTATCTGATAAATTCCTTTCACAATGAAGTTACTATTATAAAAATAAATAGCAAGATGCTTCCTATTTTTAATAGACTTTCTATTCTAATTATGAAAAATGAAGAAAATATAATACGAAATGGGGTTTTTAAATGAAGATCATCACAGTACTTGGAGCAGGTATTATGGGTCATGGCGTTGCTCAATTACTAGCACAAGCAGGATATATTGTACGTATTCAAGCTAGACGCGAGACATCATTGGAAACAGCAAAAAAAATGATTACGAACAGCTTGAAAATTATGGTTAATAAAGGAATGCTGTCACAAGAAAAAATGGAGCAGACTTTGGATAATATTAAATATACAACAGATTTACTTGAAGCGATCCAGGATACTGATTTTATTCTAGAATCTATTCCAGAAGTGCTTGAGACAAAATTAGATACTTACGAGATTATTGAAAGCATTGTCTCTGAAAAAACGATTATTGCATCTAATACATCTACTTTCCCATTAAAAGAATTAACACAAAGAGCAAAACATCCAGGAAGATTTATCATTACACATTACTTTAACCCTCCACAACTTGTACCAATTGTAGAAATTGCTAAATTTGAGAAGACAGATGAAAATGTCGTAAAAGTAACTTATGACCTAATGAAAGAAATCGGTAAAAATCCAGTGGTACTGAAAAAAGAGATTACCGGCTTTATCGTTAACCGCATACAAGTAGCTTTTCTACGGGAATGCTTCAACTTAATTGAATTGGGAGTATGTACGGCAGAAGATATTGATATCGCTGTAAGAGGAAGCATGGGCTTTAAATGGGCTTTTTGCGGACCAATGGAAAGTCAGGATTTAGCAGGTCTGCAAACAACACAAGCTATGGTATACAACATCGAGCAGGATTTATCGAATACAAGAGAAGTTCCTAAATTCTTAAAAGAAATGGTCGAAAAAAGTGAACATGGTATTCGTTCAAATAAAGGTTTCTATGAATACGATGATAATGGGGCAAAAGCAATTTATACACGTGATGATAATTTCCTAGATCTTCTAAAATTAATTCAAGACAAAGAAGCAAAGAAGGAAAAAACAGCATCAGCAGTTAAATAAGCAATGTGACAGTTTAAAAATAGTGAGAAAGAAGTTGGTTTAGCCGGCTTCTTTTTTTTTGCTCCGTACAGCGTCTCCGATTCTGGGATAGAAAAAGCTTTTGTTGATTAACTTAGATTTACCCTCGGACCCAAGAAACACTTATTTTAAGTTCAACTCTCCTGTTACTTGAAGAAGAAAAAGGCTACTGAAGAAACATTTCCTTCAAAGGCGAATTCCCTTCTTAGTTCAAAAGCTATTTATTGTTTAGCGCTTTTTTTAGTCCTTCTAGTTCTGCCAATGCACCTGTTGCTGAATAAAATTTAATCTTATTTTCTAATATCTCTTTTTCCTCTTCTATCCACTCTATGAAACAGTTAAAGCTAGAATTTGTATTTTCAAAGTAAAAGGGTGCCGAAAACTCTAAAGTCTTGGGCTCTTGCCACATGCTTATATTTAGCAATATCAACACCTATAATTAATGTTTGAGAAGTAATTTGAGCAATCTTCTCATTTTGGTTATAATTCATTTAAATAGCCTCCTGGTATTTGTGATTGTTGTCCTTTTTGCCTGCAAGCTTTGGACACTCATATCATACCAAGGGGCTTTTTTATGTCAAACCTCATATTTCTTCATTACAGGAATGCTGCCCTTTAGTTGAAGAAGGAAAAGGCATTACCTTTGTTGTAGTAGTTCCCCTTTGTTATAATCCTTCATGAGTTTCTTTTTAACCCCAATTATTTACTTTGAATCCCAAAGCCTTTTTCGTTTATCCAATAGATAACTATTACTAACTTTAACCATCTGATCGAAAGTAACTTTAGGAGGTATCGACGATTTAGATCCTCTTGGATACATAATATTATTTTTGTTGTTATTATGAGTTCTATCAAATTTTAGATTCCCGTGAGCATCTCTCATTGCCTCTCCTTTAGAGTTCACAACTAAATATGGATTGGGATCATCTTTATCATTAAATTTATTGGTGTAATACAAAATATGTCCTATTTCATGCGCAACTACCCATGGATAGTCATCTACACCATCGGAGACTACAATTAAATAAGGGGGTATTTTTGTATCATACGCAAGTGAAAGTCCATTCGCTTGTCCCTTAAATTCCAACCCGGGTAAATATATAATAATAACATCTGGTTTTGTTTTTCTTAACAAAAAATATTCTACTGCCTTATTATAGAGGGCTTTTAAAGGCGCATTTTTACTTAGTGGTTCTCTACTTATGTTCGTTGTCTTAAGACTAGTACCAATATGAGCAAACCCAACATTTTCAAATGCAATTCCTTTCCATACCCTTTGTGCATTTTCATATTGTCTAAGAGGCTCTTTTATTTCATTTTCACGTAGATTAAAATAATTTAGTACGTTTTCTATAGAAAGATTATCATAATAAGTGTTTTTAGCGTTATTCGTTATTCGGTACTTATTCGACTCAATGAACAAATTTACGGTCTTTTGATCAGTTTTAAGTAAAGTTGATAAAGATTTTATTGTTGTTTCAATTGTTGAACAATCTAGTATACGCAATTTATTTCACCTTCAATAGCATAGAATTAACCCTATGTTTTTCGCTGGAATAGAATTAATTAATTCCAACGATATTACTTCTTCTTTCTAACAAAATAGTATCACGCCAAACACCATCCATTTTCCCAATACGCTCTCGTCTACCAACCTCCCGAAAACCATGCTTACTATGTAATTTAAGGCTAGCAACATTTTCAGGAAATATACCTGATTGTAACGTCCAGAAACCGTTCTGTTCGCTTTGTTCAATCAATGAATTTAAAAGTCTACTGCCAATCCCCTTTCCATTATTGCTTTGACTAACATAAATGCTCACTTCGGCTACGCCCGAATAGACACATCGCCCTGAAACTGGGGTTAACGCGCCCAGCCTAAAACCTTATCCTCTAAGAGTGCAACAAGACGACACTCCTTCACATGACCACTATCCCATTCTTCCCATGACGGAGCCTCTTTTTGAAAGGTGGCATTACCAGTAGCAATTCCTTCTAAATAGATTTCACGAACCTGTCCCTAATCATCCTGTTCCATTTGATCGATAACTATTGAATCTTGCACTCAAACCACCAGCTTTGTTTATTTATTAAGTTAAATATAAGTGCTTTACATTTTTCCATCAAGTAATTAAAAGCGTTTCTGCTTATACAGAAACGCTCAGAGTGTAGACAAAAGGCATCCGAATGGACTCATTCGGATGCCTTTTGTCCCTTTTATGCTCTTAATATCTTAAAATGGACCTCTCCTGAGGTACATTTTTACACCATTTCTGGACTTCTCCATGTCCAGTTGGCCATCTTCTTCAAATTCATGGATGCCAAAAGTAAGCATCGCTTGCATGGACAATTTTTTTAGGCCCCTTAGGGTTGTCCAACGCATACCATGCTTTTCCTTAGCATCTGCAAAAACACGTTGAATCGTTTCTTTCCGTTTTGCGTAAATGCTTTTATTCTCTTGTGTATGACGAAGATGGTCGGCTTCTTCTAAGTATTTTTCCCATACATGACGCTGAATGAGCTTTTTATGTTCCTTACTTTGCGTACACTCTGAAAGTAATGGGCAAGTATTACATTGAATCGGATTTGAGAAGTATTGACGATAGCCTTCTTTCGTCGTCGTTGCATATTTCAGTATTTGTCCTTGCGGACAAATATAACAATCGTAATGTTCATCATAAACATATTCATGCTTTTCATATATCCTTCCTTCGTACGAGGGCGAGTATATGGTAAAGCAGGTGTCATATCATTTTCAAATAGATATTGGGCAATAGCAGGTGATTTGTATCCAGCGTCAGCAGCAACAGCTTCAGGTTTTCCATGGTTCTCAATTACCTTTTCCAGTAGTGGCTCGAAGATGGCACTATCATGGATGTTCCCAGGCGTAACAATCGCTCCCAAAATAAAACCCTTACGATCAGAGGCTGCATGAAATGAGTATGCAAATTGCTTTGTTCATTCATCCTTCACGTAATAACCACTCTCAGGATCAGTAGTACTTTCTTTGATTTCTTTCAGTTCTTCTTTATCAAATTTATCTGGAGGAAATGGTTTCTTTCCATGGTCTTCACGGTCACCATTGATTTCATCTTGAAGACGTGATTGGTACGCTTTCGTTTCTTTACGTACCACTTTCTTCTCAAATTTACGCTTATTCGCACTCGCTTTTACATGAGTCGAATCAATAAATACGTGCTCGCCACTTACCAACTTCTTATCTGCGGCTTCCTTCAAAATACGATAGAAAATCTGTTCAAATAAATCTGTATCCTTGAATCGTCGTTCGTAATTTTTCCCGAAAGTTGAGAAGTGAGGTACTTTATCATGAAATCCAAATCCTAAAAACCAACGGTAAGCTAGATTTGTATCAATCTCTTCTATAGTTTTGCGCATGGAGCGAATACCGAAGGTATATTGGATGAAAGCCATCTTAATTAATACCACAGGATCAATACTTGGACGACCACGTTCGGTAGAGTACATTTCTTGAACAAGTGAAATATATAAATGAAAAATCGATAGCAGCTTCCATTTTACGAACCAAATGATTCGCAGGTACAAGCTGGTCTAAAGTAATCATTTCTAATTGGTCCCGATTTATCTGTGTGTTTTTCGTTAGCATTTCATCACCTCATGAAAATCTAATATGTATCTTAATTATACAAAAAAAATACCATCGATAAATCCGATTTTTTTCGAATTTGTCGACAGTCAGAGCGTTTCTGCTTATACAGAAACGCTCAAGGAGTTGATGTTAACCTTAGAGATTTAACAACTTGTTGAAGTTTTTGTTTCTTCCCTGGTCGGTTGAGTTGCACAACAAGATGGTCCCGTAATCATAGTTTCTACATCACCTTTGTATAAAAGAACTCCCATTCGTTCCCGTCTGGGTCTGTCACCCAAAATTTATCTTGAGTAGCATAGCAACAGGTAACATCCATCTCTTCCCTTGCAAAGAACCCTAATTTTTCTAAACGGTCTTTATGCTGAAGAACTTCTTCTTGATTTTCCACTTGAAAGCCAAAATGCCCTACCTGGTTTCCTGAAACAGCGTCTTTTAAGTTTAAAGTGAAGTTGAGTCCAGGATCATCAAGTAAAAACTTGGCATAGTCTGGTTTAACCTTTACAGGCTCCGTATTAAATACTTTAGTATAAAACTCAATTGACTTTTCTAAATCCGTTACATTGACTCCAACATGCATTTTCATTATTAACAACTCCCTCATGATTTTTTATAAATCAAATATTTTTGATTTATAATCCATAAATCAACTTTTTTTGATTTATGGTTTCAGTATATTAGTAATTTTTTCTAATTACAACCCCTTTATCAAAAAAAATTGATTTATTATTTGTATCATTTTAGCTCCTCAGAAATATAATAAAATATAAACTTAAATCAACTTTTTTTGATTTATTCAATTGACACATGAAAATATTGGATATATCATGAATGTATCAAGATTATTTGATTTATGAAGTGGGTGATAAAGATGAAAGAAGAAATTCCATTACAAGATATATCCTTAGATAAAGTGTTTGAAAAATATGAGCTAAAATTTAAAGCTATTGCTGATAAAAAAAGACTTCAAATCATGAATATTTTAACTCAGAATGGTTCTATGTGTGTGTGCGATCTGGCTCCTATGATGGATATGGCCCAATCAAAATTGTCATATCATTTAAAGATTTTATTAGATGCCAACATTATCAAAAAAGAAACAAAGGGCACCTGGAGTTATTATGAACTGAATCAAGAGGAACTAAATCATTTATTGTCCCATGAACTTTGCTGTATCTTTAAACCAACCTGTTGCTAATTTTTTTAAACTTTATATCAATTTTTTTTGATTAATAAATCAATATTATTATTTGATTAATAGGAGGAAATCAATATGTTTAATGAGTATGAGGTATATCAATTGATGAAAATACGCCAAGAGGAAGTTGAAAGAAAAGCACAAAATGCCTGGAAAATGGAAGATTTTCAAAAGGACACATTTTTTCAAAAGCTAGTTAAGAAATTTAAACCGAACCAACAATTAACTATCTTAAAAACAAATTGCGATTGCGTGTGCTGTTGTTAAGCACTCGGCCCTATAGGAGGTTGTATTTTGACTGTTAATCATGCTAGTACCTTGAGAAAAGAGTATTTTCTTTCCTATATCAATTTAGTAATGATTTCTCGAAATTGTTCCCTACAACAGGCAAAGGAATTAACAATAGAACTGTTTTTCAAAAACAACATTGAACAATATGGTAAACAAACTTATGAGAGATTTTTAGAAGCTTTTAAACATTTAAGTAAGAATGAAAATTAACTATTTCACGGGCCTTGTATTTGGCAATAAAACTGCTGTTTATTGCAGTATGTTTTTTGAATGTAAAAGCTGAAAATTCCAAGAAATGAATAAAAACTTGCATATTTTCGGCTTTTTTTATAATTTGTATACTGAACAAAAGCACCCTATAGTTTAAGTAATTCTTCACAATCTTTATTTATTCCTTAAATAAGACTATAGTTCCTCTAATTTCTCCAATTATAAATTGGAATTGACATCAAAAATAATCCCCCCCAAAAATAAAAGTGCCGCTGTAATAATTCAAAGCGACACTTTAACGGATTATATCAATCCCCAAGCAAATAAATAGTAAATACCGAAAATTAGAAAGATAAGCAGCAATACAAGCGATAAAAAGATAACTAAATTTCGTGGAAATATAAAAGTTTGTTGATTAATATCTTTCCCTTTTTTAAAATAGCCAATGGTTGACATCATTAAGGTCATAATCCCTACGAATATAGAAGCTAATCCAATTGTTTGAGCTAATCTATCTCCAATGGCTATGTTTTCAGTTATAGAAGAAAAGTGAAGGTTGGTTATTAAAAAACCAACGCCAATAATCGTAATGCTTGTTCGTATCCAGGCCAAGTAAGTGCGTTCATTCGCTAAGTGTTGCTGAATATATTTTGAATCAAGCGTCTGTTGGTCGTTGTTTTTCATTTTTTATCCCTCTTTTAATCCGTTAAATACCGTTTGGTAGAAAATCCTTTCATTCTTCTGAAAAGAAGAAGCGATATACATCCAGTGAGAATCAAAATGGAGATGACTTGAGCGATTCTTAGATGATCAGTTAGCATTAAACTGTCTGTTCGCATTCCCTCGATAAAGAAACGTCCAATTGAGTACCAGATAAGATACATTAAATACAATTCTCCCCGACGAAGATTAACTTTCCGTAAAGAAATCAAAATAATTACTCCAGTTAAACTCCACAAAGATTCATATAAAAAGGTTGGGTGATAATAGGTACCATTAATATTCATTTGGTTAATAATAGATGTAGGAAGGTGTAAATTTTCAAGAAATGTACGTGAAACAGGGCCTCCGTGAGCCTCTTGGTTCATAAAGTTACCCCAACGCCCGATAGCCTGTCCTAATAAAATGCTTGGTGCTGTAATATCAGCTAATTTCCAAAACGATATTTTTCTTTTATTTGTAAAAATGATGGCTGTAATAACTGCTCCAATCAATCCCCCATGAATAGCTATACCACCGTTCCATATAGCGGGGATTTCACTTAAATGATTTTTATAATAACTCCATTCAAATAAGACGTAATAAATCCTGGCTGAAATGATGGCAATAGGTAAAGCAAATATAACTAAATCAACAAGAACATCGGGTGAAATTCCTCTTTTTTTACATTCTTGAGTCGCAAGATATAAGCCCAACATTGCCCCTAATCCGATGATAATACCATACCAATGGACACTAATAGGACCTAATTCAAAAGCAATTGGGTTTATAGGAGTAAGATTCGTATTCATATTATGTCCTCCCGTTTTTATTTCATTTTTTTATTATATCATTTAAATGTTAAAAAACTTTTAATTATCTATTACCTTTTGGCACTATTAAAATCATAAAGGGGTCAGTTATAAGCCAATAATTGTCTTGTGAAACTCTAGACTTGTTAGTCGTAAAAAAAGACGATGCCTTTTAAAAGCATCGCTACGTTAGTTAAAGAAGAAAAATATATTCCACCATTAGAGACTGATGATAATAATGTCTTACTTACTTTTATCCAATACTTTCACTAAAGTAACTTCGATATTTTCTGCGATCTCTTTTAATTGTGGGTCATCAATCATACCAACCATCATTGTTGATTTAGGTAATCCAATTTTAGTTATTCCATTGCTTTCATAAACTGTTATTTTACACGGTAGAAAATAACCAACTAGTTCATTTATTTCAAGAACCTTCCCTGCTTCAACTGGTACATACTTCTAAGATTCGGTATGGATTGTTGTAGCTTTCTACACCCTTTTCATGCAACTTTGCAGGAAGATCTAGCTGCCATAAAATGCCGAATTTTTCTTCCTTTAAATTCTGCTCTAAAGATGAAATAGCCTTATCAATTGATTTATTCGTTTCTACTGTATAATGAAACATTGCTAAGATCACTCCTTATTGGTAATTAAACAAGTATTCCAAACCAAATTTTAAAGGTAGTAATGACAATTAAAGTAGCTAAAGCTATTTGCAAAACTTTTGTATTTAACTTTTTTCCTAGCCGCACTCCTATAGGGGATGCAATAAGACTAACGATTACCACTAATACAGCAGGTAGGAAAGGTACTTGCCCTGTTGAGACCTTTCCTATTGTGCCTCCGATGGAAGATATAAATGTAATAGCTAAGGATGTAGCGATTGTAATGCGGATAGGGATTTTCAGCACAACAAGCATAATAGGAACAAGAATAAATGAACCACCAGCACCTACTACTCCAGAAGCAAGCCCTACGATAAAGGAAAGGGCTGTTGCCAACCCTTTATTAAAATCTTCGCCCCAATCAGTATCAATTTCCTTTTTAGGAACCAACATAAGTATCCCCGCTAGTAACGCCACTAATCCATAAATAACATTGATACTCTTCTCTGAAAAAAAGTGTGAAGTGTATCCCCCAATCAAACTTCCGATTAAGATACTTGAACCCATATACAGAATCAATGTTTTCTTTATATGTCCCCCATTTCTATGGGCCCAAATCCCTCCAAGAGCTGCAAAAAATACTTGAACAGCAACCACTCCAGACACTTCATGGGCTACATAAAATAATTGATTGAATTATTATATAAACTCCTTTGCAATCAAATAACGGAAGGGGAGGATTCCTTTAGTTTATTTATATCAAAATACTCTGTTCTTAAGGATGAGTTTTGATTTCATAAATAGGTCTCATTACCGGCTTTTTTGCACTAACCTGCCCGTTACATTGATGAGTCTTAATGTTGGTGAAGACATCGGTTTAGAAATTCATCAGGTTAGTTTAAGTGCATTTATTCACAATATTATTAAAAAATATACGAATAGAAGAAATTTAGTAAGATCCAATTCTGTGTTAGAATCAAAGTAACAGTTTATTAGGAACGGAGTGGGTTAATGGCGATTGTAAAAAATAATAACATCATTGAAATTTTTGCACTTGGTGGTTTAGGTGAAATTGGTAAGAATACTTATGTTATTCAATACCAAAATGAAATTATTCTAGTGGATGCAGGCATTAAATTCCCTGGAGATGAGTTGTATGGGATTGATTACGTTATCCCAGATTATTCTTATTTGATTGAAAATGAGGATAAAATAAAAGGTTTATTCGTTACACATGGGCACGAAGATCATATTGGTGGTATCCCTTTTTTATTAAAGGAAATAAACATCCCCATCTATGCAGGAAAATTGGCCATTGAATTAATAAAAGAAAAACTAAAAGAACATGGCTTATTAGACAAAGCGAAGTTATATGAAATCGAAGAAGATAAAACTATCTCTTTTAAGAATGTTGCAGTAGATTTTTTTAGAACAACCCATAGCATACCTGATTCTTACGGTATTGTTGTAAAAACACCGAAAGGTAATGTCGTTCATACAGGAGATTTTAAGTTTGATTTAACTCCTTTAGGTCATCCATCAAACATTTCTAAAATGGCTGCTATCGGTAATGAAGGAGTTGTCTGCCTACTTTCAGATAGTACAAATAGTGAAATACCTGGATTTTCAATGTCTGAAAGGAAAATAAGTCAAACGATACACGACCTTTTTAATCATATTTCTGGTCGGATCATATTTGCTACTTTTTCCTCCAATATGTATCGATTTAAACAAGCCATTGATGCGGCAATTATAAATAAACGTAAAATTGCTGTCCTCGGAAGAAGTCTTGTAAAAGCGGTTAGAATAGGCCAAGAGCTTGGCTATCTAACCATTCCAGATAACACACTGATTGATGAAACTGAAATTAACCAATATCCTGATCAACAAATACTGGTTATCTGCACGGGAAGCCAGGGAGAACCTTTTGCTGCTTTATCAAGAATCGCAAATAAAAGACACCCCAGACTCTCAGTCAAGAAAGAAGATACTGTGATTTTTTCATCGTCCCCAATACCAGGTAATACAACCAGTATCAACAAAATTATTGACCAATTAAGTCGTGCTGGTGCGAATGTTATCCATCATAAACTTACTGATATTCATACATCTGGTCACGGTGCCCAAGAAGAACTTAAACTCATGCTTCGATTGATGAAACCTAAGTTTTTTGTACCCATTCACGGGGAATTCCGAATGTTAAAAAAACATGTAGAATTAGCACAGGAATGCGATGTGCCTTTCAGCAATTCATTTATATTGGATAATGGTAATATACTCGAAGTCAATGAAACGACTGCCAAAGTGACTGGCAGTGTCCCAGTAGATCCAGTTTACGTTGATGGTGAAGGAATAGGTGATATTGGGGAGATTGTACTTAGGGATCGTAAAAAACTATCAGAATCAGGTATTTTAATGGCGGTTATAGCCATTGACTTTAAGAATAAGACTATTATTAGGGGACCTGAAATCATTACAAGAGGATTTGTCTTTATGAGAGAATCTGAAGAATTATTAGGAAAAATTAAGGATGCCGCACACACAGCTACTATAACATCTCTTGAAGCAGAAAGACTTCAGTGGGGAAACATAAAAAAGGAAATTTTAAATTATGTTGAGCCGTTAATTTATAAAGAAACAGGAAGACGGCCTATGATCCTTCCAGTAATTATGGATGTCAATTAGTAATGTCATGTAATGTTGGAATGTAAAAAAGCACGCTGAAAAATTCAGCGTGTTTTTGTCATTTTAGTTATTGGACAGCTCTTTTTGTGAATTCTTATTAAAAAACAACTTCATCATAGGAGGAGTAACAATCGTTGTTACAAGAACGACAACAACAATTACTGCAAACATTTCTTGACTCAACAGTTTTGATTCTAAACCAATAGCTGCAATGATTAATGCAACTTCACCACGAGACACCATGGCTGTCCCAATGCCTAACGAACTGTTCCAGGAGAACCTAGCAGCCTTCGCACCAATGGATGCACCAATTAGTTTAGTCAAAATAGCCAAAATGCTTAATACAACAATAAGAGTTAGATTTTCTTTAACACCTGCAAAATGAGCAGTAACTCCAATTGATGTAAAAAATACAGGGACAAATATCGAGTAGCTAATGGTTTCAATCTTTTCGAATACCTCGTGCTTGAAGTCAGTTAAGCTTATGGCTACGCCAGCAATATACGCTCCAATAATTGCAGCGACACCTGTGTACTCTGCTAAATAGGCAAAAATAAAACAGATGATTAAAGCAGAAGAAACAACAGTTTCCGTTACCTTTAAAATAGCGAATCTTTTCATAAACAAAGGAACAATTTTCCAACCAACAATAATAGCTCCTGCGAAAAATAAAAATTTCTTTAATATTACTACTGTTAAGTTGACATCTCCTCCTGCAAAACTCATTAAAAATGCCAAAGCAATCACGACCACCACATCATCAATAACGGCGGCCCCTAGGATGGTCGTCCCTTCACGAGTTTTTAACTGGCCCATTTCTTTCAATGCTTGAACGGAGATACTTACACTTGTAGCCGAAAGCAATAATCCTAAAAACCAGGATTGTACAGAGGTAAGATTTAACATCAGTCCAACAAAATATCCTAAAACAAGTGGAACGATAATACCACCAAGGCCAACATAGGTAGATGCTTTTCCAGTTCGTTTAAATTCATCTATATCCGTTTCTAACCCTGCAATGAACATCAGCAAGATTACACCAATTTCACTAAATTCTTCTAGTGTTTCTGTTTCTGTTACCAATCCTAATACTGAAGGTCCTATTACAATACCAATAAGGAGTTTACCTAGGACTGATGGCTGACCCAACCTTACACTAAGACTCCCAGCTAATTTAGATGCAATTAAAATAATAGCTAATTGAAGTATTAACACTTTTACTACCGCCTTCCATCTTACTAGAATTTGTATATAACATAAAAAAATACAAAAAAACCTGTCACTAGGGTATAAAATACCCTTGGTGACAGGCTCCTCCAATTTAAAAATTAAAAATTATTTACGATATATTAGTGACTAGCAACTTTCTCAAGCCCACCTGGCTTGTTATGAACCGCTATTTTATCAATTAGTTTATTACTTTCTGTATTTAATCCTTTAAGATTCACCTTAACACCATTTTGATGGTACTTGATGACCACTTTATCAATGGCACCTACAGCAGAATCATCCCAAAGGTGAGCATTGGACAAATCTATATCAATCTCACTTACAGCTTCTTTATAATCAAAGCTGTTAACAAAGTCTGTTACAGAAGCAAAGAAGAGTTGACCAGATACATGATATATCTTTTTATGTGATCCTTTAGAAGAAAGACTTGTTACAGTTACCTTCGAAATCTTTGCTGCAAAGAAAACGGCACTTAGAATAACTCCAACTAAAACTCCCATGGATAAGTTATCAGTTTTAACCACTGTAATCACAGTCACGATCATAACAATCGTATCGGTAACTGGTACCTTTTTTAATGTTTTGAGGCAAGACCAATCAAATGTTCCAATTGAAACCATGAACATAACTCCGACTAAGGCTGCCATTGGAATTTGTACCAGGAACCCTTTAAGCAACATGATTAATGTCAATAAAAATGCACCTGCAACAAATGTAGATAAACGTCCTCTACCACCAGATTTAACATTGATGACAGATTGACCTATCATCGCACATCCAGCCATACCGCCAAATAATCCTGATACGATATTAGCGATACCTTGACCACGTGCTTCCTTATTTTTATCACTTTCTGAATCTGTCATGTCATCTACAATAGAAGCAGTTAAAAGTGTTTCCACTAGTCCTACCATAGCAATAGACAAGGAATAAGGAAAAATGATTTGCAATGTCTCAAAGTTAAACGGAATGTCAGGAATTAAAAATATAGGTAATTTCGAAGTCAATTCACCCATGTCCCCAACTGTACGAACATCACTTCCTGCAAATATTGAGATTGCTGTAATAACAACAATAGCAACTAATGGCGAAGGTACAGCTTTAGTAAAACGAGGTAAGATGTAGATAATGACAAGTGCTCCTGCTACCATCGCATACATTTGCCAAGATGCCCCTTTAAATTGAACTAATTGAGCTGAAAAGATTAATATCGCAAGGGCATTAACAAATCCAGTCATTACGGATCTAGGGACAAATTTCATCAAACGACCTAGTTTCAAAGCTCCCATGATTATCTGTAAAACACCAGTTAGGATGGTTGCAGCCAGTAAATATTGCAAACCGTGGTCTTTAACCAATGTCACCATTAATAAAGCAGTTGCACCCGTGGCAGCTGAAATCATCCCAGGTCTTCCACCCACAAAAGCAATCGTAACGGCAATACAGAAGGAAGCGTACAATCCTACCATCGGATCAACACCTGCAATGATTGAGAATGCAATTGCTTCTGGAATTAAAGCAAGAGCAACAACAATCCCTGCTAACACATCTCCCTTGACGTTTCCAAACCATGAATATTTAATTGTACTCAAATTCAAACTTAGCACCTCTCCCTTTTCTTTTGTTTTTTTTATTGACTTTCAACTCTCATGAAAGTCGGGTCCGTTGTTAACAAAACAAAGTATAAAGGATTTTGACCAATTTGTGAAATCCCATGAAAGCGGACACAACAGTTATTTCCTTTGTTATACGATGTTTTTCTTCATTTTTCGGGATAATTTCTAAAGTCGAAAGTTTTTTTTTGGAAGATATAGGGACCTTTGGTTTGTAGTATAATCCAATTGAGTAACTTAATATTATTAGTTGGAATTGTGATTTTAAAACGATTATGTAAAGAAGGGAGTGGCTATCATTTGATTAGCGAAAAAAAGAGGCATACGTTTTATTATGGATGGGTAATAGTGTGTATAGCTGGGCTAGGTAGTTTTTTTTCTGGTCCTGGTCAGACATATTCCAATTCTGTTTTTATTGATGAATACATAAAAAGTTTTGGATGGACTCGTTCGGAAATCTCTAGTCTTTATTCTTTTGCCACATTATGTTCGGGCATACTTATGATGTTCATGGGTCGGTTGGTGGATAAGTTAGGCCAAAGAAAAATGATGGTGATTGTTAGCCTATTGCTTGGATTGGCATGTTTTTTTAATAGCTTTGTCGTTAATACATGGATGATGGCAATTGGTTTCTTTTTAATTCGATTATTTGGGCAAGGAAGCATGACACTTATTCCAAATACCCTTGTCCCCCAATGGTTCATTCAAAAACGTGGTCGTGCCATGAGTTTTATGGCATTAGGTGGTGTTGCTAGTGCCGCATTTTTCCCAGTTGCAAATGCTTGGCTAATTAGATTAACGAGCTGGCAAACAACTTGGCAAATATGGGGAGTGTTATTAATCGTTCTATTTGCACCTCTTGCTTTTTTTATTGTTCGAAATCGTCCAGAAGATATTGGCTTGCACCCAGACGGAAAACCGATCATTGTATCTAAAAATAATAAACACAGTGATAAAACAATGACCATTCAAGATGATGATTGGACATTACAAGAAGCCATGAGGACTAGGACTTTTTGGGCGATATTAATTTGTGTCGGTATTCCTGCACTCGTTAATACAGGGATAACTTTTCACTTATTGTCCATTTTCGGGCAGAATCAATTATCACCGCAACTGGCGGCTACCGTATTAAGTCTAATGGCTATTATAGGCTTCCCAATTTCCTTTATATCAGGGTTTATATTAGAAAGAGTAAGTACCAATCGATTGTTAATATTCGTTTTTGTTTTGGAAGTGCTGACTTTATTTCTGTTAACAAAAATGAATAGTGCCACTTTAGGAATACTATTCGGGGTAATATGGGGAATTGGCGGCGGAGTGGAACGAATTACACTTAATATTGTTTGGTCCAATTATTTTGGCAGAAAATATCTCGGAAGTATTAGCGGGGTTGCGATGATGGTAATGGTTATTGGTTCTGCATGTGGACCTTTGCCATTAGGAATAGGTTTTGATAAATTCCATAGTTACAACGAAAGTTTACTTTTACTAATGTTCTTTCCAATGATCGGGCTCATAAGTGCAGCTATCGCAAAGAAACCTGATAAACAGAAGTTTTTAATTAAGAATGCTGCAAAGGTCAATTAGTTAATAGAAAAAACAGAATGGTATTGTACTACCATGAAAATAAACTTCTGTAACTCAGTAAAAAAGGCAATACTAAAGAAGACGCAGCTCTTTCATTTTTTAAAAAGGGGAGAGCGCCTATTCATGAATCTTAGGAATTGAGTTGAATAGATTAAGATGCTTCTGGTTCTTGTAAAGTAACGATGTATCCTAAACTTTCAAGTCTTCGAAGTGAATGCCGGACAATGGATCGCTGTCTCTGTTTATCAAAGTAGTCTTCGCCTAGGT